>NZ_JBFPFM010000019.1:0-58787 GCF_047977705.1 Curtobacterium sp. LFS084 | reverse complement strand
GCGAGGGGCCGTGCGCCGCCGGTGCCGAGTGAGGCCCGAGCCGCGCGTCCGGCGCTGCCGTCGCCCGCGGCACCGGACGGCGCCGACGACGGACCGGCGGCAGACGGCGTCCGACGCGACCGCGTCGTGGACGGTACCGGCGGGGTGACGCCAGCCGCGCCTCCTGGACCGCGCCGTGGGGCGCCGAGTCGTTGCAGGGCGATCCTCGCGGCGGCCGCGTCGGCCTCCGACACGCCACCGCCCCATGCGAGCGCCTCGAGCCGTGCTCGTTCTGCTGCCACGTCGTCGTCGGCCATGCGCACTCCCGGTCGGTCGCACTGTCCGCCCATCGTCCCACCGGCGGCGGGCGGGCGCGCACCCAGTTCGCGGGGCGTAGACGGGGAGCATGAGCGACAAGCACGATCCCGACCCCGAGACCCTCGAGCCGCTGAGCCACGACACGCAGTCCGGCGAGGCCGACTACGTCGCGACGAGCCCCGGGGGGACCGGCACCGAGCGCCACGTGCCCCTGCCGGAGGAGGAGCAGGGTCGCGGCACCGAGTACGACCCCGTCGACCAGGGTCCGCAGCAGGAGGGCCAGGGCGGCTGACACCCGGCGACGCGGCCGACCGGCGACGAACGGTGCCCGCCGTCAGGCCAGGACGCGCCGCAGCACCGCCCGCTCCCCGAGGGTCCACACGGCGCTCGTGACGACGTAGAGGGCTGCCGCGAGCGGTGCGATCGCCGCGAACACGACCGTGACGAAGGGCGCCCAACGCCCGATCGCCGCCGTCGCACCGGCACCGGGCACCGAGGCGTCCGCGACGGCTGCCGGGTTCCACCGCAGGTTCGCGCGGCGGGTGAGCTCGACCACGATGGCGAGCACGGCGAGCAGGAGCACCACGACCCAGGCGTGCACCCACAGCGGCGAGGTCACGACGACGACGAACGAGTGCCCGAGCGGCACCCCCGCGAGGGTCGCCGAGAGCAGGGTGTTCACCGTGCCGTCGATGGAGGCGTGCGTGAACAGCGTGTAGACGAGCGAGAGGACCGGCGCCTGGGCGAGGACCGGCAGGCAGCCGGCGAGCGGCGAGACCTTCTCGTGCGTGTAGAGCTCCTGCATCGCGCGCCGGAGCCGCTCGGCGTCCTTCGCGTGGCGCTGCCGCAGCGCCGCGATCTGCGGAGCGAGGCGACGGCGGTCCCGTTCGGCGCGCACCTGCAGCACCGCCAGCGGGACGAGCACGGCGCGGACGGCCAGGGTGAGCAGCACGACGGCGATCGCGGCGGCGAGTCCGCCGAGCGTGGGGGAGAGTGCCGCGGTGGTGGCGGCGAGGAGGTCGGCGCCGCCGTGCAGCAGCGGCCCGACGAGGGGCAGGGTGGTGAGGTCCATGACGTTCCGATCGGTTCGGTGGGAGTGGGTCGCAAGTGCGGCCCGGCCACCGATCGGTGGTCAGGCCGGTGCGACGACTCCCGGGGCCCGCGGTCGCGCGTGCCCGTCGGCGTCGGGATGACTCCAGGCGATCCGCGTCACGAGGTCGGCCGGAGCGCGCGACGGCACCGCAGACCGCGCCGGCACGAGGCCGACCACGATCGCGAGGACGGCCGCCACGAGGACCGCGACCGCCACGGCCGTGAGCCCGAGCGCCACGACGGCGACGAGCGGGACGGCGCCGACCGACGGGTCGCCGAGCACGAGCGCGGCGGTGCAGCGCAGGACGAGCTCGACGATGGTCATGGTCCGTTCAGGGTAACGCCCGCGCGCCGTCGCGGGGGAAGTGCCTGGTCACGGCAGGATCGTGCCCATGACCGCAGGTTCGCCGAGCACCCCAGCGACCGTCGCCCTCGACCAGGCGGGGGTCGCGTACACCCCGCATGTGTACGAGCACCACGAGACCGCCACCAACTTCGGCGAGGAGGCGGCTGCCGCGCTCGGACTCCGCGAGGAGCAGGTGTTCAAGACCCTGGTGGTGTCGGTCGACGGTGCCCTCGCGGTGGCGATCGTCCCGGTGGCGAACCGACTGGACCTCAAGGCCATCGCGGCGGCCGTCGGTGGGAAGAAGGCGACCCTCGCGGAGCCGGCACTCGCCGAGCGGCGCACGGGCTACGTCGTCGGCGGCATCAGCCCGGTCGGTCAGAAGACGAAGCTGCCGACCGTGGTGGACGAGTCCGCGCTCTCCTACGCGAGCATCTTCGTGTCGGGCGGCCGGCGGGGCTTCGACATCGAGGTGGCCCCGGCCGACCTCGTGCGGGTCACGGACGCCACCGTGGCGCCGATCGCACGGACCTGAGCCGGGTCACCGCAAGTTTCTCCGCCGACCGGGAATGAGCCGGTCCCTCCTGCGTTGCATTGAGTCGAAGGCACTCAAGTTCCCAGGAGGTCCCTTTGCCAGCAACGTTCGGCCCGACCGGCGGCAACGACTCGTTCGACGAGTTCCTCGCCCGTCTGCTCGCGGCACAGGAGACCGGCGCCCAGCGATCCGTCCCGCTGGGACGCCCGGTCGACATCACGCGACTGCTCAGCCGTCGTACCCACGAGCTGCTCCAGCGCACCGCCGAGTACGCGGCCGCGCAGGGCCAGCGCGAGATCGACGCCCTGCACGTCCTGCACGTGCTCGTGCGCACCGACCCGTTCACCGCCGTGCTCCGGCACGCCGGCGTCGACCCCGAGCGCTTCGCCGACGAGGTCGAGCAGCGCCTGCCGATGGCCCGCGAGCCCCAGGAGCAGCCCGACCCTCGCCCGGCCCTGACCGGCACCGCCCAGCGCATCCTGCTCGAGGCCACCCAGGCCGCCCGCGGGTTCGGCAGCACGTACACCGACCCCGAGCACGTCTTCTTCGCGCTCGTCATGGACCAGGACACCGTCACCGGGCAGCTGCTCGCGAGCGCCGGCGTCACCCCGCAGGTCATGCAGGAGTACGCGGCGGAGGCCGCAGCCGCCGCCAGGGAGGGGCGCACGATGCCCACGAGCACGGACCAGACCACCGACACCGCGAGCGACACCCCGACGCTCGACCAGTTCGGCACCGACCTCACAGAGCGAGCCCGCGACGGCCGCATCGACCCGGTGATCGGACGCGCGGACGAGATCGAGCAGACCGTCGAGATCCTGCTCCGTCGCACCAAGAACAACCCCGTCCTGATCGGCGAGCCCGGCGTCGGCAAGACCGCCATCGTCGAGGGACTCGCGCAGCGCATCGCCGACGGCGACGTGCCCGTGCTGCTCCAGGGCAAGCGGGTCGTCGCGCTCGACCTCGCCGGCATGCTCTCCGGCACCCGCTACCGCGGCGACTTCGAGGAGCGCCTCACGACGGCGATGGACGAGATCGCGGCGCACGCCGACGAGCTCATCGTGTTCGTCGACGAGCTGCACACCGTGGTCGGCGCCGGCGGTGGCGGCGAGGGCGGTTCGATGGACGCCGGCAACATCCTCAAGCCCCGGCTGGCCCGCGGCGACCTGCACCTGGTCGGCGCGACCACGCTGAACGAGTACCGCCGGATCGAGAAGGACGCCGCACTCGAGCGTCGCTTCCAGCCGGTCACGGTGGGGGAGCCGAGCGTCGAGGACGCCGTCGCGATCCTCACCGGCCTCGCACCGCGCTACGAGGAGCACCACGGCGTCACCTACACGCCCGACGCCCTCCGCGCCGCGGTCGAGCTGTCCCACCGCTACGTCACCGACCGGCACCTGCCGGACAAGGCCATCGACCTCGTCGACCAGGCCGGTGCGCGCCGTCGGCTCGCCCTGTCCGGGGACGTCGACGTCGAGGCACTGCGCGCCGAGGTCGCCACGCTCGTGGCGTCGAAGGACGCTGCGGTCGCCGAGGAGCACTACGAGGAGGCGTCGCGCCTGCGCGACGAGATCGACGGACTGGAGGCGCGGATCACCGCCGCCGGTCAGGCCGACGCTGGTCGCGCCTCCGGTCCGGAGACCGTGGGCACCTCGATCACGGAGGAGGACATCGCAGCCGTCGTGTCGCGTGCCACCGGGATCCCGGCGACCCGCCTGACGCAGGGCGACCGCTCCCGGCTCGCCGCGCTCGAGGACGAACTCCACGAGCGCGTCGTCGGCCAGGACGACGCCGTGCGGGCGATCGCCACCGCGGTGCGGCGCAGCCGGACCGGCATGGGCGACCCCCGTCGTCCGGTGGGCAGCTTCCTGTTCCTCGGTCCGACGGGTGTCGGCAAGACCGAACTCGCGAAGGCGTTGGCCGGGTCGCTGTTCGGCGACGAGTCGGCGATGCTGCGGTTCGACATGAGCGAGTTCGGCGAGCGGCACACCGTCTCGCGACTGGTCGGCGCCCCTCCCGGGTACGTCGGCTACGACGAGGCCGGGCAGCTCACCGAGCGCGTCCGTCGGAACCCGTACTCGGTCGTGCTGCTCGACGAGGTCGAGAAGGCGCACCCGGACGTGTTCAACCTGCTGCTGCAGGTCCTCGACGACGGTCGTCTCACCGACGGCCAGGGTCGCACGGTGGACTTCCGGAACACGGTCGTAGTCATGACGTCGAACATCGGCTCCGAGTTCCTCGCATCGCGCTCCGGTGCGCTCGGCTTCGCGCCGGTCGGGTCCGCGGACGGCTACGCCGAGGACGACCTGCGCGCCCGGGTCATGGGCAAGCTGCGCGAGGCGATGCGGCCGGAGTTCATCAACCGCATCGACGAGATCGTGCTGTTCCGGAAGCTCGACCGCTCGCAGATCGAGTCGATCGTGTCACTGCTGCTCGAGGACACGGCGCTCCGGCTCGTCGCGCAGGGCATGACCCTGACGGTGACGGACGCCGCGGTGGCGTGGCTCGCCGAGCACGGCTACGAGCCGGAGTACGGCGCCCGTCCGCTCCGGCGCCTGATCCAGCGCGAGGTCGACGACCGCATCGCGAGCCTCGTGGTGGACGAGGCCGTGACGGGCGGCGACACCGTCCGGATCGACGTGGTCGACGGGGCGCTCGAGGCCTCGGTCGCGGTCCCCGCGGCGGTCTAGTCCGGTCTGGTCCGGTCTGGGCCGGGACGCCCCGGCACCCCTCGTGGTGCCGGGGCGTCCTTCGTGTCCGGATGTCCGTGGTGCCGGTGCGTCCGAACGGTTCGGGAATGCAATTCCGGACGGATTCCCGGAAAAGGGTTGCGCGGGGAATAGCGGTGTGGATAGTGTTCACGAGCAGCAATCACCGCGTCAGCACGAGACCGAGAGGGGGCCTGACCATGATGTTCACCGCAACGACTCCGTTCCGTGGAATCCGTACGTCCGGCGGCACCCCGATCCGGGTCCGCTGACACGGAGCGTCCCACACCAGCCGCATCTCCGACGGGCCCGTCCGCGCTGAGGCCTCCTCGCCGCACGGTGCCGATCCAGCCGTCCTGTGCGCTCGTCCGACACCCTCGTGGTGCCTCGGTCCGAGCGCGCCGGATGGTCGTCGTGGACGTCGGTGGTCGGTGCGACGCTCCCACCATCGGTAGTCATTCCTGACCGCACTCGTCGTGCATTCTTCGACGGCGTGCGGAATGCATTCTCGCGCATTCATCTCTCTGCCCGCGATCCGGGCAGCACTGCCATGCCCTGGCAGTCGTCATCACGCCGGAAAGGCACCACCTTGTCAACGAAGACCGTCATCCGCCCTCCCGATACCCGCGCGGTGCGCCGTCGGGTCTCACTGTCCGACCGCATCGCGCTCCGCGTCGGGCTGTCCCTGATCATCTGGAGCCGCCGGACGCACCACGTCCGGCATTCCGTCGACCTCGAGACGCGCCGGCGTCTCGAGCAGGAGCGGGCTGCCCGCGAGGCCGCCTGGCTCCTGCAGGTCGGCCTGCAGAACCGCTGGCGCTGAGCGCTGCGCGGTTGCTCTCCGCACGGTGCGGGGCGCGTGACCCGGTGCAGCGCGGCGGCTCCCGCTGCCGTGCGGCGGCTCCGCCGCACCGTGCGCCCTGCGTCACCCGGTGCGGCACTGCCCGCTCGGTGCGAGGTTGTAACCCCGCACCGAGCGGTCGCGCCCGCACCAGCCGGCGTCCGCCGCACCGTGCGGCCCGGCCGCGACCTGCCGCACCCGGGACGACCCGCCCGACGCAACGTGCGCCCTGCGTCACCCGGTGCGGCACTGCCCGCTCGGTGCGAGGTTGTAACCCCGCACCGAACGGTCGCGCTCGCACCGGCCGGCGTCCGCCGCACCGTGCGGCCGTGGCCGCAACCGGCCGCACCCGGTACGACCCGCCGGACGCACCGGCGTCACCGTGCGGCCCGCGTCATCCAGTGCGGCGCTGCACGCTCGGTGCGAGGTTGTAACCCCGCACCGAGCGACCGCGCCCGCACCAGTCAGCGACCGCCGCACCGTGCGGCGCGGCCGCGACCGCGGCCCGCACGACCGGGCAATCCCGCACCCGCACCAGCACGGCCCCCAGCACCAGCGCGTCAAGCTCGCACCGTGCGGCGAGCGCGCACGCGCGCCCGGCCACCTCGCGACGGGCCGCGCGTGACGGAGGCGCCCCGCGCCTCCCGTACCGTTGTCGGGTGACCGAAACCGCAGCTGCCCTCGTCGAACGCCTCACCGCCGTCGTGCCGGACTTCCCCTCGCCCGGGATCCTGTTCCGCGACGTCACGCCGGTGTTCTCGGACGCCGTCGCGTTCGGCCGGGTGTGCGAAGCACTCGCGGCGCCGTTCGCGATCGGCGACGGCTTCGCGGCGGTCGCCGGCATCGAGGCCCGGGGCTTCGCCCTCGCGGGCGGGATCGCCGCACAGCACCAGGTCGGCGTCCTGACCGTGCGCAAGGCGGGCAAGCTGCCGGGCGAGGTCCTCAGCGAGCAGTACGCGCTCGAGTACGGCGAGGCCGAGCTCGAGCTGCGACCGGGGCAGCTGCCGGCGGGGACGCGGGTGCTCGTGGTCGACGACGTCCTCGCGACCGGTGGGACGGCCGCCGCGACCGTGACCCTGCTCGAGCGCGCCGGGTACGAGGCGATCGGCTTCGCCGCCCTGCTCGAGCTGGACGGACTGGCCGGCCGCGAACGCCTCGAGCCGCGCCTGCCCGTGCAGACCCTCGGCGCCGTCCCGGCCTGACCGGCCAGCGAACGGACCGGCCTGACCCGCCAGCAGACGAACCGAACTGGTCCGCCAGCAGACGGACCGGCCTGACCGTCCAGCGGACAGGCCGGCCTGACCCGCCAGCGGACGAACCGAACTGGTCCGCCAGCAAACGGACCGGCCTGACCATCCAGCGGACGGACCGGCCTGACCCGCCGGCGGACCGCCCGCGCACTAGTCTTGATCCACCCCATCCAACCGAGGAGTCCCATCATCGTGACCGAGTCAGTCGCACCCGAGCCCGCAGACCTTCCCCAGGCACCCGAGCCCCGCACCGCGACGACGACCACGACGGGCACCGAGCTGTTCGACGGCGTCCGCGGCGTCGTGGCGATCCGGGTCGCCGGCGTGCTCAAGGACCTCGCGGCCGAGGTGCACGACGGCGACGTCGTCGAGCCGGTCACCCTCGACGAGCAGGACGGCCTCGACATCCTGCGCCACTCGGCCGCGCACGTGCTCGCGCAGGCCGTGCAGCAGATCAACCCCGACGCCAAGCTCGGCATCGGCCCGCCCGTCACCGACGGCTACTACTACGACTTCGACGTCGCCGAGCCCTTCACCCCGGAGGACCTCAAGGCGATCGAGAAGAACATGGACCGCATCATCCGCCAGGCCCAGCGCTTCCGTCGCGTGGTCGTCACCGACGACGAGGCCCGCGAGCGCATGGCGGGGGAGCCCTACAAGCAGGAGCTCATCGGCCTCAAGGGCGCTGCCGAGGCCGGCGACTCCGGCGAGAGCGTCGAGGTCGGCGCCGGCGAGCTGACGGTCTACGAGAACGTCGACCCGAAGACGGGCGAGGTGCTCTGGCAGGACCTCTGCCGCGGCCCGCACCTGCCGCACACCCGGATCATCGGCAACGCTTCGAAGCTCATGCGCGTCGCCGCGGCGTACTGGCGCGGCTCCGAGAAGAACCCGCAGCTCCAGCGCATCTACGGCACCGCCTGGCCGGACAAGGACCAGCTCAAGGCGTACCTCGTCCGCCTGGAGGAGGCTGCCAAGCGCGACCACCGCAAGCTCGGTGCCGAGCTCGACCTGTTCTCCTTCCCCGACGAGATCGGCTCCGGCCTCGCGATCTTCCACCCGAAGGGCGGCATCATCCGCCGCGAGATGGAGGACTACTCGCGCCGTCGGCACGAGCAGGAGGGCTACTCGTTCGTCTACACGCCCCACATCACCAAGGGCGACCTCTTCGAACAGTCCGGGCACCTCGGCTGGTACCGGGACGGCATGTTCCCGCCCATGCACATGGACGAGGCACGCGACGAGGACGGCAACGTCACCCGCCAGGGCGCCGACTACTACCTCAAGCCGATGAACTGCCCGATGCACATCCTCGCGTACCGCTCGCAGGCCCGGTCCTACCGCGACCTGCCGCTGCGGATGTTCGAGTTCGGCACCGTGTACCGCAACGAGAAGTCCGGCGTGATCCACGGCCTCACCCGCGTGCGCGGCCTCACGCAGGACGACGCCCACATCTTCACCACGCAGGAGAAGATGAAGGAGGAGCTCACCACGACCCTCCAGTTCGTCCTGTCGCTGCTCCGCGACTACGGGCTGAACGACTTCTACCTCGAGCTGTCGACGAAGGACCCCGAGAAGTACGTCGGCGACGACGACGTCTGGGACGTCGCGACCGACACCCTGCGCGAGGTCGCCGAGGAGTCCGGGCTCGAACTCGTCCCGGACCCCGCCGGTGCGGCCTTCTACGGCCCGAAGATCTCGGTGCAGGCCCGCGACGCGATCGGCCGGACGTGGCAGATGTCGACCGTGCAGCTCGACTTCAACCTGCCGGAGCGCTTCGACCTCGAGTACGCGGCGGCGGACGGCACGCGTCAGCGTCCGGTGATGATCCACCGCGCGCTCTTCGGTTCGATCGAGCGGTTCTTCGGCGTCCTCACCGAGCACTACGCCGGCGCCTTCCCGGCGTGGCTCGCGCCGGTCCAGGTCGTCGCGATCCCGGTCGCGGCCGAGTACGGCGACTACCTCGACGAGGTCGTCGCGAAGCTCCGTGCGCACGGCGTCCGCGCCGAGGTCGACCACTCGGATGACCGCATGCAGAAGAAGATCCGCACGCACACGAAGCAGAAGGTGCCGTTCCAGCTCATCGCGGGCGGCGACGACCGCGACGCCGGCGCGGTGTCGTTCCGCTTCCGCGACGGCCGTCAGGACAACGGCGTGCCGGTGGACGAGGCGGTCGAGCGCATCCTCACCGCCATCCGCGAGCGCGCGCAGGTCTGATGACCCGGCCAGGAGGCACGGATCCCGCCCGGGGGACCGGTCACGTCGACGACGTGGCCGGTCCCACATCCGTGCCCACCGCGACCGGGTCGGCCGACGACCCGCTCGTCATCCGCGACGCCGCGACCGGCGCCGCGGTGCCGGACGCGTTCCAGCGCCTCTGGAACCCGCACCGGATGGCGTACATCGACGCCGGCCGCGAGGGGAAGAACCGCGGACACGACGACGACTGCCCGTTCTGCGAGGCCCCGCACAAGTCCGACGAGGACGGCCTCATCGTCGCCCGTGGCGAGCACGCCTACGTCCTCCTCAACCTCTTCCCGTACAACAACGGGCACCTGCTCGTCTGCCCGTACCGCCACGTCCCGCTCTACGACGAGGCGACGCCGGACGAACTCCGCGAGATCGGCGAGCTCACCCAGACGGCGATGCGGGTCCTGCGTGCCGTGTCGCACTGCGACGGCTTCAACATCGGGATGAACCAGGGAGAGGTCGCGGGGGCCGGGGTGGCCGGCCACCTGCACCAGCACATCGTCCCGCGGTGGCAGTCCGACGCGAACTTCTTCCCGATCATCGCGCGGACGAAGTCGATGTCCCAGCTGCTCGGCGAGACCCGCCGACTCGTCGCCGACGGGTGGCCGTCGGAGCACTAGACTGTCGGCATCATGAGCGACAGCAGCAGCACCACGAGCACCCCCGGCACCTCGATCACCGGCTCGGACCGCGTCAAGCGCGGCCTCGCCGAGATGCTCAAGGGCGGCGTGATCATGGACGTCGTCGACGCCGAGCAGGCCCGCATCGCGGAAGAGGCCGGCGCGACCGCCGTCATGGCCCTCGAGCGCGTCCCCGCCGACATCCGTGCGCAGGGTGGCGTCGCCCGCATGTCCGACCCGTCGATGATCGAGGAGATCATCGCCGCGGTGTCGATCCCCGTCATGGCGAAGGCCCGCATCGGCCACTTCGTCGAGGCGCAGGTGCTGCAGGAGCTCGGCGTCGACTACATCGACGAGTCCGAGGTGCTGTCCCCGGCCGACTACGTCAACCACATCGACAAGTGGAACTTCACCACGCCCTTCGTCTGCGGTGCGACGAACCTGGGCGAGGCGCTCCGTCGCATCACCGAGGGCGCGGCCATGATCCGCTCCAAGGGCGAGGCCGGCACGGGTGACGTGTCCGAGGCCACCAAGCACATCCGCACGATCAACAAGGAGATCGCGGCGCTGCGCCACCTCAAGGAAGACGAGCTCTACGTCGCCGCGAAGGACCTGCAGGCCCCGTTCGACATCGTGAAGGAGGTCGCGCAGACCGGCAAGCTCCCGGTGGTGCTCTTCACCGCCGGTGGTGTCGCGACCCCGGCCGACGCCGCGATGATGATGCAGCTCGGCGCGGACGGCGTGTTCGTCGGCTCGGGCATCTTCAAGTCGGGCGACCCCGCCAAGCGTGCCGCCGCGATCGTCAAGGCCACGACCTTCCACGACGACCCCAAGGTCATCGCCGAGGTCTCCCGTGGGCTGGGCGAGGCGATGGTCGGCATCAACGTCGCCGACGTCCCCGCACCGCACCGCCTCGCCGAGCGCGGCTGGTGAGCGCCCGGCCCCGCATCGGGGTCCTCGCGCTGCAGGGCGACTTCCGTGAGCACATCGCGTCGCTGACGGAACTCGGCGCCGACGTGGTGCCGCTCCGTCGCGCCGAGGAGATCGGCGCCCTCGACGGCGTCGTGATCCCCGGCGGTGAGTCGAGCGTCATGGACAAGCTCTCGCGGGCGTTCGGCGTGGCCGAGCCCCTGTCCGAGGCGATCCGCGGCGGCCTGCCGACCTACGGCACCTGCGCGGGCATGATCATGCTCTCCTCGCGCATCGCCGCCGGCATCCCCGGACAGCAGACGCTCGACGTGCTCGACACGACCGTCCGGCGGAACGCCTTCGGCAGCCAGAACGACTCGTTCGAGATCGACGTCCCGATGCCCGCGCTCGGCGAGCCCCCGGTGCACGCGGTGTTCATCCGCGCACCCGTGGTGGAGCAGCACGGCCCGGGGGTCGAGGTCCTCGGCGCCCTGCCGGACGGCCAGGTCGTCGCGGTGCAGCAGGAGAACGTCATCGCGAGTGCGTTCCACCCCGAGGTCGCCGGCGAGGACCGCTTCCACCGCCGCTTCCTCGCCCTCGTCCGCAGCGCCTGATCGCGAGCGGGGAAGCACCGGACCCGCGAGGCGGGGCCGCACCGTCCCTCCCGGCCCGGTAAGCTGGACCGGACTTTCCGCAAGACGCAAGGAGCACCGTGTCCGGGCATTCCAAGTGGGCAACGACCAAGCACAAGAAGGCCGTCATCGACCAGCGACGTGCCAAGTCGTTCGCGAAGCTCATCAAGAACATCGAGGTCGCCGCCAAGATGGGCGGCGCCGACATGTCGGGCAACCCGACGCTCGTCGACGCCGTGCAGAAGGCCAAGAAGACCTCGGTCCCCAACGACAACATCGACCGCGCCATCAAGCGCGGCGCCGGCCTGACCGGTGAGTCGATCGAGTACACGACGATCATGTACGAGGGCTACGGCCCGAACGGCGTCGCCATGCTCATCGAGTGCCTCACGGACAACAAGAACCGTGCCGCTGCCGAGGTCCGCACCGCGATGTCGCGGAACGGCGGCACCATGGCCGACCCGGGCAGCGTCGCCTACAACTTCTCGCGCAAGGGCGTCATCTCGGTCACGAAGACCGACGGCCTCGACGAGGACACGGTCATGACGGCCGTGCTGGACGCCGGCGTCGAGGACGTCATCGACCAGGGTGGCGGCTTCGAGGTCATCACCGAGGCGAGCGACCTCGTCGCGGCCCGCACCGCGCTGCAGGACGCCGGGATCGACTACGACTCGGCCGACGCCGAGTTCGTGCCGGGCCTCAAGGTGCCCGTCGACGCCGACACCGCCCGCAAGGTGTTCCGCCTCATCGACGCGCTCGAGGACAGCGACGACGTCCAGAACGTCTACTCGAACTTCGACATCCCCGCGGACGTCCAGGCCGAGCTCGACGAGGACGAGGACTAGCCCGATGCTGCGCGTGCTCGGGGTCGACCCCGGGCTCACGCGGTGCGGCGTCGGCATCGTCGAGGTCGCATCCAACCGACGCGCCCGGCTCGTCCACGTGACGGTCGTGCGTACTCCGGCGGACATGGCACTCGAGCAACGGCTACTCCGGATCGCCGACGGCATCGCCGCCGAGATCGACGAGCACCGCCCGGACGCCGTCGCGGTGGAGCGGGTGTTCGCGCAGGCCAACGTCCGCACCGTGATGGGCACCGCGCAGGCCGCCGGGCTCGCCCTGCACGCCGCGGCGGCGCGGGGCCTGCCCGTCGGGCTGCACACCCCGTCCGAGGTCAAGGCCGCGGTCACCGGGTACGGCAACGCGGACAAGCGCCAGGTGCAGACGATGATCGCCCGCGTGCTCGGCCTCGACGAGGCCCCGAAACCGGCGGACGCCGCGGACGCGCTCGCGTTGGCCGTGTGCCACGCCTGGAGGCTCGGGTCGCCCGACGCGGTCGGCACGCGTGCCACGAACCTCACCCCGGCGCAGCGTGCCTGGCGGGACGCGCAGGGCGGGACCACCGACTCGCCGCTCGCCCGGGCCGCCGCCGCGGCCGCCAGCCGCTCGCAGCGTGGCTCGTCGGCATCGTCGGCGGCCGGCCGTAGGCTCGGAGCATGATCGCGAGTCTCCGGGGCACCTGCATCGACATCGCCGGCTCCGGCGTGGTGATCGAGGTCGGGGGAGTGGGCTACGCGGTCACGGTCACCCCGGCGCACGCGCTCACGATGCGGCACGGGTCCGAGGTCTTCGTCCGCACCGCCATGATCGTGCGCGAGGACGAGCACCAGCTGTTCGGCTTCGCCTCCACCGACGCGCTCCAGGTGTTCGACCTGCTCCGCAGCGTGTCCGGTGTCGGGCCGAAGTCGGCAATGGGTGTCCTCGCCCACATGGAGCCCGCCCAGGTCGCGAACGCCGTCGCGAACGACGACGACGGCGCCTTCCGCAAGGTGTCCGGCATCGGCCCGAAGACCGCGAAGCTCATCATCGTCGCGCTCTCCGGCAAGCTCGCCGCGTTCGAACAGGCCCCTGTCGTGGCCTCCAGCGGCGGCGCCGCGCACCCGGCCGCGACCGACGTCGTCGCCGCCCTCGTCGGCCTCGGCTGGCGCGAGGACGCGGCGCAGCGTGCGGTCGACGACACCATCGCGTCCGAGCCGGGAGTCGCCTCGATGGGCACGCAGGCCCTGCTCCGCGCCGCGCTCGGTGCCCTCCGTCCCGCCGGTGCCGGCCGGTGAGCGGGATCACGTCCGCCGGCGCCGAGTCGCAGGAGGAGCTCGCGTTCGAGGGCGCCCTGCGGCCGAAGTCCCTCGACGAGTTCGTCGGGCAGCGGAAGGTCCGGGGGCAGCTCGACCTGCTCCTCAAGGCGGCCGCGATGCAGGACCGCACCCCGGACCACATCCTGATGGCCGGCCCGCCCGGGCTCGGCAAGACGACCCTCGCGATGATCGTCGCGCACGAGTCCGGCCGCCCCCTGCGGATGTCGAGCGGACCGGCGATCCAGCACGCGGGCGACCTCGCCGCGGTGCTGTCGTCGCTCGTCCCCGGCGAGGTCCTGTTCATCGACGAGATCCACAGGATGGCGCGCTCCGCAGAGGAGATGCTCTACCTCGCGATGGAGGACTTCCGCATCGACGTGATGGTGGGCAAGGGTGCCGGAGCGACGAGCATCCCGCTCGACCTGGCGCCGTTCACCCTCGTCGGTGCCACCACCCGAGCCGGCCTCCTGCCGAACCCGCTGCGCGACCGCTTCGGGTTCACCGCGCACCTCGAGTTCTACGAGAAGGACGAGCTCGAACAGGTCCTGATCCGCGCGGCCCACCTGCTCGAGCTCGACATCGACCGGTCCGCCCTGCGCGAGATCGCCGGACGCTCGCGGGGCACCCCGCGCATCGCGAACCGGCTGCTCCGCCGTGTCCGCGACTACGCCCTGGTGCACCGCACGACCGACGGCATGACCGCCGTGCAGGGAGCCCTCGACCTCTACGACGTCGACGAGCTCGGTCTCGACCGGCTCGACCGCGCCGTCGTCGAGACCATGCTGACGCGCTTCGACGGTGGACCCGTCGGCCTCAACACCCTCGCGGTGTCCGTGGGCGAGGAATCCGAGACGATCGAGTCGGTGGTCGAACCGTTCCTCGTGCGCGTCGGGCTCGTCACCCGCAGCCCCCGCGGCCGGATCGCCACGCCGCACGCCTGGCGCCACTTCGACATGACCCCGGGGCAGAACGGTCTCGCGCAACCCGGGCTGTTCGACGACGACGCCGACTGACGCCCCCGCCCGCAGTCCCGGTGACATGCCACGCACAGACGTGTGCCCTAGACTGCTACGGCCCGAAACCGAGCAACCAGAGAAGGCAACGCATCATGGGTCAAGAAGTCATCCTCATCGTCATCGTCGTGGCGTTCGCGGCCTTCATGTTCTACAACAGCCGGAAGCGCAAGAAGCAGCAGTCCGAGCTCGCCACCAAGATGGTGCCCGGAGCGAAGGTCATGCTGTCCTTCGGCCTGTACGGCACGCTCCTGTCGGTCGACGACGAGAAGGTCACGGCCGACGTCGAGATCGCTCCGGGAACGGTCGTCACCGTGCACCGCCAGACCCTGTCGCGTGTCGTGGACGACACCGCGTCGGACATCACCACCACGGCCACGCCCGAGGACGAGCCCGCTGCGCCGAAGCCCGTCGCCGAGCTGAACGGGGAGCCGATCTACGGCGAGCGTGTCGACTCCACGGACGCCGACGCCGACGCTGCGAAGCGCAAGACCGAAGACTGACTCCCTCGGCCGCCGGGTCCACCGACCCGGCGGCGACACCTGCCGCCGGTCTCCCGCCGTCGGTCCTGACAGAAAGACGAGACGACCGGTGGCACGATCGACACCCGTCAAGAAGGCGATCCGCTCGCTGACCTGGTTGGTGATCCTCATGGCGGTCCTCGCGGGGTTGAACACCGCCGCGTCGGTCCTCGCCGGGAACACCAAGGACGACACCGGCAAGTGGTTCGAAGGGGCCAGCTGGGTCCCGGAGCTCGCGCTCGACCTCCAGGGTGGGACGCAGCTGACGCTCGCGGCCCAGAACACCGAGGGCGGCTCGGTGACGAGCCAGCAGCTCAACCAGGCCGTCAACATCATCCGTCAGCGCATCAACGCGACCGGTGTCTCGGAGTCCCAGATCAACACCCAGGGGACGAACAACATCGTCGTCTCCATCCCGGGCAAGCCGGACAAGGCGACGATCGACCGCATCGAAGCGGCCGCGAAGCTCACGTTCCGCCCGGTCCTCTACACCGAGGCCGCGACGAACACCGCGGTCGGCGGCAGCGACGGCTCCACTGCCTCGCCGACGCCGTACTCGCCGCCCGCGTCGCTGCAGTCCACGCCGAGCACGAAGCCGACGAACGGCAGCGACCTCTCGCAGGTCACCCCGGCCCTGCAGGCGCTGTACACGAACTACAACTGCAACGCGCCCGACGACGTCACGGCAGCGCCGGACGACGAGCCCCTCGTCACCTGCGACCAGGACGGCGCCGCGAAGTACATCCTCGGCCCCGTCGAGGTGTCCGGCTCGGGCATCAGCAACGCCACGTCGGGCCTCGCGACCGACTCGCAGGGCACCTCGACCGGCCAGTGGGCCGTCAACCTGACGTTCAAGGGCAAGAGCTCGGACGACTTCCGCGAGGTCACGAGCCGGCTCGTGAAGCTGCAGGCGCCGCAGAACCAGTTCGCGATCGTGCTCGACGGCTCCGTCATCACGGCGCCGGCGTCGAACGCCGCGATCACGAACGGCAAGGCGCAGATCACCGGGTCGTTCACGGCGGAGTCCGCGAAGACCCTCGCGGACCAGTTGAAGTACGGCGCGCTGCCGATCAACTTCCAGGTGCAGTCGAACGAGAACATCTCCGCGACGCTCGGCACCGCCCAGCTCGTCGGCGGCCTCGTCGCGGGCCTGATCGGCCTGATCCTGGTCATCATCTACTCGGTCATCCAGTACCGGGCCCTGGCGTTCGTCACGGTCCTGTCGCTCGGTGTGGCCGCGGCGCTGACCTACCTCGTGATCGCGATCATGTCGTGGCGCGTCGACTACCGCCTGTCGTTGGCGGGTGTGGCGGGTCTGATCGTCGCGATCGGCATCACTGCGGACTCGTTCATCGTGTACTTCGAACGCATCCGTGACGAGCTCCGGGACGGCCGTGGCCTCGAGAGCGCGGTCGAGGCCGGCTGGAAGCGCGCACTCCGCACCATCCTGGCGTCCGACTCGATCAACTTCCTCGCGGCCGTGGTGCTCTACATCCTCGCCGTCAGCGACGTGAAGGGCTTCGCGTTCACGCTGCTGCTCACCACCCTCATCGACGTCGTCGTGGTCGTGATGTTCACGCACCCGATGATGCAGCTCATCTCCCGCAGCCGGTTCTTCGGCGAGGGCCACCGGTTCAGCGGCCTCGACCCATCGGCCCTGGGTGCGGTCTACCGCGGTCGCGCGCAGTTCCGCGCTCCCGTGGTCGACGGCAAGCGGCAGCGCAGCGCGGGCGAGGCACAGCGTCGACAGACGATCGCAGAGCGGAAGGCCGCGCAGGCCTCCGGCGAGAACGGCCAGGCGCCGGACGGGAAGGACGACTGATGGCCAGCTTCAGCCAGTTCGGCAGCGACCTCTACACGGGGAAGCGCTCGTACGACATCGTCGGCCGGCGCAAGACCTGGTACATCATCGCGGTCGTCGCGATCGTGGTGTCGCTCGCGGTGCCGTGGCTCCGCGGTGGGTACCAGCTCGGCATCGAGTTCACCGGCGGGTCCGAGTTCACGCTCTCCGACGTGAAGAACCTCGACCAGAACCTCGCCACCGACACCGTCGAGTCGATCGTCCCCGACGGCGTCCCGCGAGTCTCCCAGCTCGGCACGCACGGCATCCGCGTGCAGACCGGTCAGCTGACCGACCGTGAGACCTCCGAGGTCCAGGACGCCCTCGCCAAGGCGTACGACGTGCCGGACAGCCAGGTCGCCGCGACCTTCATCGGTGCGACCTGGGGCGCCGACGTCCTCAACCAGGCGATCCGCGGCCTCGTGATCTTCCTCGCCCTCGCGGCGGTGTTCATGGCGCTGTACTTCCGCACGTGGAAGATGTCGGTCTCCGCGATGGTGGCGCTCCTCCACGACCTCCTCATCACGGCGGGCGTGTACGGCATCGTCGGGCTCGAGGTCACGCCCGCTGCGGTGATCGGCTTCCTGACGATCCTCGGCTACTCGCTGTACGACACCGTCGTGGTCTTCGACAAGGTGCGCGAGAACACGTCGCAGGAGTCGCACCGCACCTTCGTGCAGTCGGTCAACCTCGCGGTGAACCAGACGCTCGTGCGCTCGATCAACACGTCCGTGGTGGCGCTCCTGCCCGTGGCGGCGATCCTCTTCATCGGGTCGTACGTCCTCGGCGCCGGCACGCTCCGCGACATCTCGCTCGCCCTGTTCATCGGCATCATCGTCGGGACGTACTCGACGATCTTCATCGCGTCGCCGATGTACGCGCACCTGCGTGAGAACGAGCCGAAGATCAAGCAGGCCGACGCCAAGAAGCAGGCCGCTGCCGCCAAGCGCCAGCGCGAGGTCGACGCGACGGCGGGCGTCTGATGCCGGCGGAGATCGTCGACGTCGACGTCGCAGAGGCCCGTCGCCGGATCGAGGCCGGGGCGCGCCTGTTCGACGTGCGCGAGCAGGGCGAGTGGGACGCGGTCCACGCCGAAGCGGCGACCCTGGTGCCGATGTCCGAGCTCGTCGCCCGCTGGAAGGAGATCGACGGCGGAGACCAGCCGGCGATCATCGTCTGCCACTCCGGCGGACGCTCCGCCCGGGTCGTCGCCGCGCTCGAGCAGTCCGGTGTCCCCGCGGTGAACCTCGTCGGCGGCATGGTCGCGTGGGAGCAGTCGGGCGCCCCCGTGGTGCGCGACGCCCAGGGCGAACCGCGTCACGAGCACTGACCGGACACGCGTAGTCTTGTCGGATCGAGCTCGGACGGGCACCCCGGGAGGCGCAGCATGACGGACACACGTGAGTCCACGCCCCAGGACGCCCCTGCGCCGCGAGCCGGCCAGGACACCGGGTCCGCCAGCCGGCCCGGTTCGCCGCAGCGTCCGACGAGTCCCCTCGGTCCGAACACGACCGGCAACCTCGGCTCGCTCCGTTCGCTGCTGCCCCGGCTGTTCTCCCGCGCTCAGCCCGCGGGGGCCGTCGACACCCTGATCCGCACCGTCCGGTCGCACCACCCCAAGGCCGACGTCACGCTCATCGAGCGGGCCTACTCGGTGGCGGAGCGCGCGCACGACGGGCAGAAGCGCAAGTCCGGCGAGCCCTACATCACGCACCCCGTCGCGGTCGCGCAGATCCTCGCCGACCTGGGGATCGGGCCGATCACGATCGCCGCCGCGCTCCTGCACGACACCGTCGAGGACACCGACTACCAGCTCGACCAGCTACGCGAGGACTTCGGCGACGAGATCGCGATGCTCGTCGACGGCGTCACGAAGCTCGACAAGGTCAAGTACGGCGACAGCGCCCAGGCCGAGACCGTCCGAAAGATGGTCATCGCGATGTCGAAGGACATCCGGGTCCTGGTGATCAAGCTCGCCGACCGCCTGCACAACGCGCGCACCTGGGGCTTCGTCGAGTCCACCTCCGCCACACGCAAGGCGAAGGAGACCCTCGAGATCTACGCGCCGCTCGCGCACCGGCTCGGCATCCAGATGATCAAGCTGGAGCTCGAGGACCTGTCGTTCGCGGTGCTCCACCCGAAGCTCTACGTCGAGATCGACAGCCTCGTCAAGGAACGCCAGCCGAAGCGCGAGCAGTTCGTCCAGAACGTGATCGGCACGCTCAAGAAGGACCTCAAGGCCGCCAAGGTGCGCGGCGAGGTGATGGGTCGTCCGAAGCAGTACTACTCGATCTACCAGAAGATGATCGTGCGCGGGCGCGAGTTCGACGAGATCTACGACCTGGTCGGCATCCGTGTCCTCGTGCCGACCGTGCGCGACTGCTACGCCATGCTCGGCTCGGTGCACGCGCGGTGGACGCCGCTCCCGGGTCGCTTCAAGGACTACATCGCGACGCCGAAGTTCAACCTGTACCAGTCGCTGCACACCACCGTCCTCGGACCCCAGGGCCGCGCGGTCGAGATCCAGATCCGCACGCACGAGATGCACCAGCGCGCCGAGTTCGGTGTCGCCGCGCACTGGAAGTACAAGCAGCGCGCCGCCGGCCGTGACGTCGACTCGTCCTCGGCGACCGACCAGGACATGGCGTGGCTCGCGCACATCACCGACTGGCAGGCCGAGACCAGCGACCCGGGGGAGTTCCTCGACTCGCTGCGCTACGAGATCGGCGCGAAGGAGACCTACGTCTTCACGCCGCAGGGCAAGGTCATCGGGCTGCCGTCCGGCGCGACCCCGGTGGACTTCGCGTACGCCGTGCACACCGAGATCGGGCACCGCACGATGGGCGCCAAGGTCAACGGCCGCCTCGTCCCGCTCGAGAGCGCGCTGTCGAGCGGCGACGTCGTCGAGATCTTCACGTCGAAGAACCCCGACTCTGGTCCGAGCCAGGACTGGCTGACCTTCGTCCGGAGCCCCCGTGCCCGGAACAAGATCAAGCAGTGGTTCACCAAGGAGCGCCGCGAAGAGGCGATCGAGCAGGGCCGCGACGCGATCGCACGGGCCATGCGCAAGCAGAACCTGCCGCTGCAGCGCATCATGAGCCAGGACTCGATCTCCGAGGTCGCGTCCTCGATGCGCTACGACGACATCTCCGCGCTGTACGCGGCCGTCGGCGAGGGGCACGTCTCCACGCAGTCGGTGATCGAGAAGGTCCTCGGCAACGTCCAGACCGAGACCGAGACGGAAGAGCCGGAGCTCAGCTTCCCGCGCCAGGTCACGAGCCGGCAGCTGCGCAACAGCGACAGCGGCGTGCTGGTGCGCGGGGCGCCCGACATCCTCGTCAAGCTCGCGAAGTGCTGCACCCCCGTCCCCGGCGACCAGATCGTCGGGTTCATCACCCGCGGTCAGGGCGTCTCGGTGCACCAGGCCTCGTGCACGAACGTGAAGTCGCTCATGAACGAGCCCGACCGCATGATCGAGGTCGAGTGGGCGCCGTCGTCGAAGTCGGTGTTCCTCGTCCAGATCCAGATCGAGGCGCTCGATCGGTCGGGTCTGCTCAGCGACGTGACCCGTGTCCTCACCGACCACCACGTGAACATCCTGTCCGCGACGGTCTCGACGTCCTCGGACCGGCTGGCGCTCAGTCGCTTCGTGTTCGAGATGGGCGACACGACGCACCTCGACCGCGTGCTGAACGCCGTGCGCCGGATCGACGCGGTCTACGACGTGTACCGGGTCAGCGCGGGCTGACCGGGTCGCTGCAGCCGCCGAGCCGCTGCACCGCCGCCAGTCGCCGCTCCGCCTGACGGACCATCGGGATCGTCCCGAGCGCCGCGAGGTGTCCGGTTACCTCGTCGACCGAGACGGCCTCGATCGCGAGGAGACCGGCCACGGCTCGGGCGTCCGCCGGATCGAAGCCGCCCGGACGGTCCCCGGGGCTGCGCAGCAGGTCGACGACGGTGCGGAGCGGTGTGGTCACGCGGAGTCCACCGAGGACGACCGTGTCCTCGTCGGCGATCACGACCTCGCGGACGTGGACGGCGCCGTCGGAGTGCACGCGGACGCGGAGCGGCACACAGCCCTCGACCGGCGTCGGCGCGCGGGAGACGGCGCCCCAGATCCAGGCGGCCGTCCGGGTGCCGGCGATGAACCGTGCGTCGCCGAGCGACCACGCGGCCGCAGCCGCCCGGAGCGACGGCGTCTGCGGCTCGGTGGGGGAGGCCCAGCAGGCGCCGACCGCCACGAGCTCACCGGCGAGGACGGCCGCCCGCAACTCGGCCTCCGGCCAGTCGTCGGTCGTCAGCAGTCGGGTTCGGGGCACCCGGACATCCTGCCCGACGCGCGCTGCGCACCGGCGCCGCCTGTGGAGAGGCTGCCGGACCCGTCGACGACGCGACCGTCTGTCGGACGGGAGGCGCGGGTCGGCCCCGCGCCGCGCCTCCCGTCCGTCAGCACCGACGTCGCGAGCACCGCAGTCGCCATCCGGCGACGTCGGGTCAGCGCAGGACGTCCGCGCGGTGCACCAGCGCCGCGGCGCCGATGAGCGGGCCGTCCTGCGAGAGCCCGGTCGGGACGATGCGCACCTTGGTCACGAAGCCGAACTCGACGCGCTCCGCCACCGCCTCGCGCGCGTACTCGAACAGGTCGGGGGTGACGTGCGAGAACCCGCCGCCGATGGCCACGACCTCGAGGTCGACGAGGCTCGTGGCGGCCGCGATGGCCTGCCCGAGCGCACGGCCGCTGCGCTTGACCGCCGCCACCGCGATCTCGTCGCCGGCCGCGTACGCAGCCGAGAGCTCCTCGCCGGTGTTGCCCGCGAAGCCCTGCCGCTGCGCCCAGGCGACGGTCTTCGGCCCGCTGGCGATCGCCTCGAGGCACCCGGTGCCACCGCAGGCGCAGTGGTCGTCGAAGCCGCCGCACTCGACGTGGCCGATGTGCCCGGCGTTGCCCGTCGGGCCCGACACCGTCCGGCCGTGCAGGATCAGGCCACCGCCGACCCCGGTCGAGACGATCATGCCCATGACGTGGTCGGAGCCCTGCGCAGCGCCGACCCAGTGCTCGGCGAGGGTGATCGCGAGGCCGTCCATCCGGAGCGTCACGGGCGTGCCGGCGGGGACGTGCGCCGCGACGCGGTCCCGCAGCGGGTACCCGCGCCAGACCGGCATGTTGAGGGGCGAGACGAGGCCGTGCTCCTCGTCGACCGGACCGGCCGAGCCGATGCCGACCCCGACGAGCGCGGCGTCGGTCGGCAGCGCGGCGAGGGCCGCCGTCACGACCTCGTCGACCGCGGCCTGCAGTTCGTCGGACGTCCGGCCCGGGCCGGTCGGGCTGCGGAACCGGGTGGCCGGCAGGACGACGCCGGCGTCGGTGACGAGGGCCGCCTCGACCTTGGTGCCGCCGAGGTCGACGGCGAGTGCGAGGGCGGTGGGCTGGGTGGTGGACATGCGCGCTCCGATGCGGCGGTCGGGAGGCGCGGTGCCGGTACCGGACGCGTCGTCGCGTCCGGCGGGCGCCGGCCCCGGTGGGGTCGGGTGGTGCTCTGGCGGTCCGGGGCTCGCGCCCCGGCAGGTCAGTAGGACGTGGTGTCGTCGCCGACGGAGGACGCGGTGCCGGTCTCGGCACGGTGCGCGACCTCGTCGAGGATGCGGGCCGAGGCACTCGTGCCGATGCGGTCCGCGCCGGCCTCGACCATCTCGACGAGGGTGTCGAGCCCGCGGACGCCGCCGGAGGCCTTCACCCCGGTGTCCGGGCCGACGGTGGCGCGCATGAGCGCGATGTGCTCCGCGGTGGCGCCGCCGCCGGCGAACCCGGTGGAGGTCTTCACGAACGCGGCACCGGCCGACTGCGCGGCGCGCGATGCCGCGACGATCTCGTCATCGGTGAGGAACGCGGTCTCGAGGATGACCTTGACGACCGTGCTGCCCGCGGCGTCGACCACGGCGCGGACGTCGGCCTCGACCCGCTCCCAGTCGCCGGACTTCGCGGCGCCGATGTTCTGCACCATGTCCAGCTCGAAGGCGCCGTCGGCGAGGGCCTGCAGCGACTCGGCGACCTTGGCACCCGTCGACGTGGTGCCGTGCGGGAAGCCGATGACCGTCCCGACCCCGACGCCGGTGCCCGTCAGGCGCTCGACGGCGTGCGCGACGTCGCTCGGGCGGACGCACACGCTGAAGACGCGGTACTCGGCGGCCTCGTCCAGCTGGGCGTCGACGTCCGAGCGTGTCAGCTCGGGCTTGAGGATCGCGTGGTCGATGAGACCACGGACGGCATCGGCGGTGACGGAGAACGCTGCTTTGTCCACCCGGCAAGCCTACCCGGAGCCGAGCCGCGTACCGTGCCCCGCATGCGCGTCCTCGTCACCGGGGCCACCGGCTACATCGGCGGTCGCCTCGTCCCACGTCTCCTCGAAGCCGGTCACACCGTCCGGGTCTTCGTCCGCACCCCCCGCAAGCTGCAGGACGTCCCCTGGCACGACGACGTCGAGATCACCTCCGGTGACCTGCAGGACGCCGACGCCGTCCGCACCGCGGTGCAGGACATCGAGGCCGTCTACTACCTCGCACACGCGATGGGTGCCGACGGCGACTTCGAACGCGCGGAGCGCGACGCCGTCGAGACCATGGCGCACGAGGCGAAGGCGGCGGGGGTCCGACGGTTCGTCTACCTCGGTGGGCTGCACCCGGACGGCGAGCTCTCGAAGCACCTCCGGAGCCGCAAGGAGGTCGGCGACGTCCTGCTCGGCTCGGGCGTCCCGACGATCGCCTACCAGGCCGGTGTGGTGATCGGGTCCGGCAGCACCTCGTTCGAGATGATCCGGCACGTCACCGACGTCCTGCCGTGGATGCCGACGCCCCGCTGGGTCCGCAACTTCATCCAGCCGATCGCCGTCCGCGACGTGCTCTACTACCTCGTCAAGGCACTCGACATCCCCGCCGACGTGAACCGCACCTTCGACATCGGCGGGCCGGACGTCCTCCGGTACGGGCAGATGCTCAACGGCTACGCGGTCGAGGCGAAGCTCCCGCAGCGGGCGATCTCGGTCCTGCCGGTGCTGACGCCCGGACTCGCCGCGCACTGGTTCAACCTGGTCACCCCCGTCCCGCGCAAGCTCGCGACGCCGATCATCGAGTCGCTCCAGTTCGAGTGCGTCCAGCGCGAGCACGACATCGACGAGGTGGTCCCGCGACCGGAGGGCGGCCTCACCGGGTACCGCCGGGCCGTCCGGCTCGCGCTCACCCGCATGCGCACCGGCGAGGTCGAGACGAGCTGGCGGAACGCGACGCTCGCCGCCACGCCGGCCGACCCCCTGCCGAGCGACCCGGACTGGGCCGGGCACACCGTGTACGTCGACGACCGCAAGCGGCACTCCGCGGCGTCGGCCGAAGACGTCTGGCGCGTCGTCGAGTCGATCGGCGGCGACAACGGGTGGTACTCGTTCCCGCTCGCCTGGGTCGCCCGTGGGTGGATGGACAAGCTCGCCGGGGGAGTCGGACTCAACCGTGGCCGGCGGGACCAGAAGCGCCTCGAGCAGGGCGACGCGCTCGACTGGTGGCGGGTCGAGCGCCTCGAGCGCGGCCGGTACCTGCGGCTGCGCGCCGAGTTCAAGTCACCCGGGCGCGCGTGGCTCGAGATGACCGTGACCCCGGCGGACGACGGCGGCAGCGACTACCGGCAGCGGGCGATCTACTTCCCGCAGGGACTCGCCGGTCGCCTGTACTGGTACTCGATCCTGCCCTTCCACGGCGTGATCTTCCCCGGCATGGTCGAGCGCATCACGGCGGCCGCCGAGCGGGAGTCCGAGCACACCGAGTCGACGGGGCGGAACTGGACCCAGCAGAATGGGACCCCGGAACCCGTACACGAGGAGGCAGCATGACCGAGGAACGCACGAGCGTCCTGTTCCTGGGCGACAGCATCACCGAGCAGGGGTCGTGGGACGCCTGGCTGCCCGACGAGCGGACCGTCAACCAGGGCATCGGCGGTGACACGACCGACGGGGTCCTGCAGCGGCTCGACGCCGTCGTGGCCGAGCAGCCGGAGGTGATCGTCCTGCTCATCGGCACGAACGACTTCGGGAACCACCGCAAGAGCGTCGAGCACGTCGTGCGCGGCGTCGAGTCGGTGCTCGTGACGCTGCGCCGCGAGCTGCCCGGCGTCCGCCTGCTGCTCGTGTCGATCCTGCCGCGTCAGGCCGAGTACACCGCCAAGATCGAGGAGGCCAACCGCCACCTCCGCCAGTTCGTCGCGACCTGCCACGCCCAGTACCTCGACGCCTGGCCGGCCCTCGCCGACGGCGACCACCTCGACGACCGCTTCACCGACGACGGGCTGCACCTCACCGAGGACGGCTACCGCGCGTACGTCGCCGAACTCCTCCCGGCCCTCGAACGGGTCCGCGACCTCCCGCCGATGTCCCGGTCCATCCAGGCGATCGACCTCGACGGGGCCACCGCCTGATGGCAGCGCGGAAGGGTCGGCCACCGGCGGGTTCGTCCCTGCAGGGTGTCCCGACCGGCACGCCGGCTCGGTCGACCAGCACCACTGCCGGCAAGTCCGGGCGCGAGCTGCCGGGGTTCACCCGGCCCGCGCTGGCGCCGTCGCTCATCGCGGCGATGCTCCTGCTCGCCTGCCTCGCCGTGATCGACTCGTCCGCCTTCGTGTTCGCCCGGTGGGGTGTCTCGGTCCTCGCGCTCATCGTCCTGGTGTTCGCCGTCCGGGGTCGCACCTGGTGGGCGGCGGTGCTCATGGCGGCCGTCGCCGTCTGCTGGAACCCGATCGCGGTCGTCCCGATCCCCGGCGAGGTGTGGGCGGCCCTGCAGCTCGTCGCGGCCGCTCTGTTCGTCGTCGTCGGCATCGTCGTCACGGTGCCGCGCGAGACGGAGCCGACCCGCGCCTCCCGACCCTGACGCGCCGCCGCACACGCCCGGCCCGGACCGTGCGTCCCCGAGCGGACTGCAGTCCGCGCGGACGGTAGGATGAGGGGCCGGGCACCGAAGGCCCGCGCACTGATGCGAAGGGCATGGATGAGCAACGAGACCGAGCCGGTGACCGAGAGTCCTCTGCTGAACCCTCGACCGTCCTCCGGCGGTCTCGAACGTCCCGACGTCGTCGTGCGGAAGGGCCGTCTGACGCTCGTCAACGGACACCTCACACCCCAGCAGTCGATGATCGAGGACCTCCTGTTCCTCGACGACGCCCTCACCGCGGGCGACGTCGACCACCTGCTCATCCGCGGCAACGACCAGCGCCCGGTGATCGCGCTCGACGAACGCGACCGGCAGCGGGCGGAGAGCGCCGTGATGGCCGCCGCCGCCAACGAGCCGTTCTACGCGAAGCCGCCGGGCAAGCCCGCCGTGCTCGTCATCGACGACGGACTCGGCTCGGTCGACGAGCCCGTCCTGCGCGTGTTCCGGCCGCGCCTCGAGCCGCTCGGACGCCTGCGCTACGGCGCCGAGACGAGCGTGCAGCTCGAGTTCTGGCGGGTCACCGACACCGAGGTCCTCGCGCCCGTCGAGAACGCCCTCATGCGACGCAGCCTGCCGGTCGACGAGTTCGTGCTCGTCGACATCGAGCGGTACGGCCGCACCTGGCGCACCGTCGAGCACATGTTCGACGACCACGTCTCCGACATCCGGTTCCCGATCGACATCGTGTTCTCGTGGGTCGACGGCAACGCCATCGAGTACCAGCGGGCGCGCCAGGCGGCGCAGTCCGGGGCCGTCCTCGGCGAGGGCGACGACGCCCCCGCACGCTTCCGGCAGATCGACGAGCTGAAGTACGCGCTCCGCTCGGTGCACACCTTCGCGCCGTGGATCCGACAGATCTACATCGCCACCGACTCCCCGGCGCCCGCGTGGCTCGCCGACCACCCGAAGGTGCGGATCGTCCGTTCCGAGGAGTTCTTCGCCGACCCGTCGGTCCTGCCGACGCACAACTCGCAGGCCGTCGAGTCGCAGCTGCACCACATCCCGGGCATCAGCGAGCACTTCATCTACTCGAACGACGACATGTTCTTCGGCCGCCTGGTGGACCCGTCGGTGTTCTTCAGCCCGGGTTCCGTGACGAAGTTCATCCTCGCGACGACCCGGATCGGGCTCGGCTCGAACAACCCCGCACGCAGCGGGTTCGAGAACTCCGCCCGCGTCAACCGCCGGCTCCTGCAGCAGCGGTTCGGGGCGGTCACCACCCGGCACCTCGAGCACGCGCCGACCCCGCTGCGCTCGTCGATCATGACCGAGATGGAGCACGAGTTCGCCGACGAGTTCGCGGCCACCGCGGCGTCACGGTTCCGTGCGGCCGACAACATCTCGGTGACGAACTCGCTCTACCACTACTACTCGCTGCTCACCGGGCGGGCGATCGTGCAGGAGACCGCCGAGGTGCGGTACATCGACACGACGATGCAGTCCGGGCTGCGGGCACTCGGCGACCTGCTCAAGAAGCGGAACGCGGACTTCTTCTGCCTGAACGACGGCAGCTTCCCGGAGGTCAGCGACGAGGAGCGGACCGAGCGCGTGACGGACTTCCTCGAGAAGTACTTCCCGTTCCCGGCGCCGTGGGAGCGCGACGCCGGCTGACGGTCGGCTCGGCGACCGGTCCGCTGTCGTCCGACGACGGGTGTGTCGTCCGTTGCGCGCACGGAGTGACGGGCGCACGGAGTGATGCGTGTGCAGGTTCCGACACGACGCTCGTCGAGCGACGACCGCGATGTCGAATCATGCACACGCAACCACCCGCGGGCCGCGCTCGCACGATCGAGCCGACCCGCGCCTCCTGGCCCCGAACGGGGCGCGTCGGGCGCCCCGCCCTCAGCGGTGGACGGGGGAGACCGGTACCGAGTCGAGCGTGAACACCGGGATGCTCGACGTCACCGGCGCCGGCTCGGCCGCCGCCGGGATCGTGACGCCGGCCGCTGCGAGCCGCGCCTCGGTCTCCACCGCTGACACCGGCTCGCCGACCGTCGAGTAGTGCCCGATCGGCACGACCGAGTGCACCACGTTGTGGCCGTAGACGTGGACGAGGTTGAACGACTGGGCACCGTCCTGCCCGCGGGTCCCACCCTGGTACTCGGTGAGGTCCTGCGTGTAGCACGTGGCACTCGCCACCGACACCGGGATGCCCGCGAAGACCGCACTCGTCGAGTAGTGCAGGTGACCGGCGATGATCGCGATGACGTCGCTGCCCTCGACGACCTCGGCGAGGGCGTCCTGGTCACGGAGCTCGACGAGCACCGCGAGGTCCTGGACGCTCGGCACCGGCGGGTGGTGCATCGCCAGGATCGTGCCGTGTGGCGCCTGCTCGGACAGCACCTCGGCCAACCAGTCGAGCTGTTCGGGGGAGACCTCGCCGTGGTGAGCGCCGGGCACGCTCGTGTCGAGGGTGATCACGCGCAGCCCGTTCACGTCGTACACGAAGTCGACCGGGCGGTCGGTCGGCTGGAGCCCGAACAGCTCCTGCCGGAACGCACCGCGCTCGTCGTGGTTGCCCATCGCCCAGATCACGGTCGCACCGATGCGCTCGGCGGCCGGCTCCACGATGTCGCGGATTCGGGCGTACGCGCCCGGTTCGCCCTTGTCGGCCACGTCGCCGGTGACGACGATGGCCTCGGGTCGGGTACCCGACGCCTCGATGTCGGCGATGATCGCCGCGAGGCGGGCTGCCGAGTCGACGTCACCGTAGAGTTCGCGGTCACCCGCCACGAGGTGGGTGTCGCTGAGGTGGAGCAGGAAGTGGTTCGGCCTGGGGTGTTCGGCCGTCCGGCTGTCCATCGGGGTCTCATTCCGTTGGTCGGGTGCGTGGTGCAACACAGTGCCACACCGTCCTGGACGAGTCCAGCACGAGTCGGTGAACCCAACGTGAACGCGGCCCGGCGTGTTCCCGCACGCACGACGAAACCCCCGCCACGACGTGACGGGGGTTCCGGGATCCGATCGCTCGGATCAGCTGACTGCCTAGTGCTTGGCCTCGACCGCGGGGGCGGCGTGACCGGCCTCGAGGTCCGGGCCGTGGTGCGCGGCGTGCGCAGCCTCGAGCTCGGCCTTCGACACCGGGGTGATCCGGTCCTCGAAGAAGAAGCGCGACAGGCCGGCGCGCGCCTTCTGCAGCCCGGAGATCTTGCCTCGGGCGTTCGGACGGATCATCAGCGGCTTGTACTCGTTGAACTGCAGGAGCTTCCACCGCTCGTACTCGTCGAGCTGCTCGTGCACCTCGATGTACTCCCCGTGGGGGAGTCGCACGATGCGTCCGGACTCGTAGCCGTGCAGGACGATCTCGCGGTCCTTCTTCTGCAGGGCGAGGCACACGCGCTTCGTGATCCAGAAGGCGACGAACGGGCCGAGGACCGTCGTGGCCTGGATCACGTGGATGACGTGGTCGATCGACACGTAGAAGTGGGTCGCGATGATGTCCGACGACGCGGCGGCCCAGAGGCTCGCGTAGAGCGTGATGCCGGCGGCACCGAACGCCGTACGGGTCGGGGCGTTGCGCGGACGGTCGAGGATGTGGTGCTCACGCTTGTCGCCCGTGACCCACGCCTCGATGAAGGGGTAGATGAAGATGGCGAGGATGAGCAGCACCAGGACCGCGATCGGCACGAGGATGTTGAACGACACCGTGTAGCCGAACCACACGACCTCCCAGTGCGGCGGCACCAGACGGAGCGCGCCGTCGGCGAAGCCGATGTACCAGTCGGGCTGGGTACCGGCGGACACCGGGGACGGGTCGTACGGGCCGTAGTTCCAGATCGGGTTGATCGTGAACATTGACGCGATGAGGGCGAGGATGCCCGCGACGATGAAGAAGAACCCACCGGCCTTCGCGGCGAACGCGGGGAGGATCGGCACACCGACGACGTTCTCGTTCGTCTTGCCGGGCCCGGCGAACTGCGTGTGCTTGTTGATGACGACCAGCACGAGGTGGACACCGAGCACGGCCACGAGGATCGCGGGCAGCAGCAGGATGTGCAGCGTATAGAGACGGCCGACGATGTCGGTGCCCGGGAACTCCCCGCCGAAGAGCAGGTAGGCGATCCAGACGCCGATGACCGGCACACCCTCGATCATGCCGACGATGATGCGCAGACCGTTGCCGGAGAGCAGGTCGTCGGGGAGCGAGTAGCCCGTGAAGCCCTCGGCCATGGCCAGGACCCAGAGCACGAAGCCGAACACCCAGTTGAGCTCACGCGGCTTGCGGAACGCGCCGGTGAAGAACACGCGGGCCATGTGCAGCATGATCGAGGCCACGAACAGCAGGGCCGCCCAGTGGTGGATCTGCCGGACGAAGAGCCCGCCGCGGATGTCGAACGAGATGTTGAGCGTCGACTGCAGCGCGGTCGACATCTCGATGCCCTTCAGCGGGACGTACGAGCCGTGGTAGACCACCTCGGCCATGGACGCCTGGAAGAAGAACGTGAGGAAGGTACCGGAGAGCAGGACGACGACGAAGCTGTACAGCGCCACCTCGCCCAGCATGAAGCTCCAGTGGTCGGGGAAGATCTTGCGCCCGACCTCCTTCACGAGGCCCGAGATGCTCGTGCGCTCGTCGATGTAGTTGGCGACCCCGCCGATGATGCGGGATCCGCGCTCCGGTGCCGGCTTGGTGGTCGACGACGCGGGTGCGTTGGTGGTCGTGCTGCTCATCAGCGTTCACGCTCCCAGAAGGACGGTCCGACGGGCTCGTGGAAGTCGCTCTGCGCAACCAGGTAGCCGTCGTCGTCGATCGCGATCGGAAGTTGGGGGAGGGGGCGTGCAGCCGGTCCGAAGATGACCTCGCAGTTGTTCGAGACATCGAAGGTGGACTGGTGGCACGGGCAGAGCAGGTGGTGCGTCTGCTGTTCGTACAGGGCGACCGGGCATCCGACGTGGGTGCAGATCTTCGAGTACGCGACGATGCCGTCGTAACCCCAGTTCTCGTGGCCCTTGGAGGGGTTGAGGTCCTTGGGGTCGAGGCGCATGAGGAGGACGGAGGCCTTGGCCTTCTCCTCGAGCATGTCCTCCTTGTCGAGCATGCCGTCCGGGATGACGTGGAACACCGAACCGATGGTCACGTCGGACGCCTTGATCGGGAGACCCGTCGGGTCCTTCGTCAGGCGCGTGCCCTTCGCCCACATGGTGTGGCGGAGGAGTTCGTTGGGGTCGGCCGCCGGCGCGAGGTCGCGCACGAGGACGATGCCCGGGAGGGGGAAGGCCGCCAGGGCGCCGATCATCGAGTTGCGGATCAGCTTGCGACGGCTGAAGCCGGACTCCTTGTCGGCGAGCTGGAACGCCTCGACCGCTTTGGCACGGGTCGCGTCGGTGCCGCGCGTGCTGTGGCGGAGCTCGGTGATCTCACGGTCCACCACGAGCGACTTCGACCAGTACACCGCGCCCAGGCCGAGCGCGAGGAGGGCGAGGGCGATCGACAGACCGAGCCAGAGGTTGGCGGTCCGGACCGTGCCGAAGTTGTCGGAGTCGATCGGGAACGCGACGTAGGCCGCGATCGCGAGGACACTGCCGACGATCGACAGGTAGAAGAACGTGGCGACCTGACGCTCGGCGAGGCGCTGCTTCTTCGGGTCGACGTCGGTGCGTCGTGCGCGGTGCGGCGGCTCGCCCGGGTTCTCGAACGGGTCCGTCGGCAGGACCGCGGTCCCGGGCGACGTGGTGGTCGTGCCGTGCTTCTCGACAGCCGAGGACGAGTTCAGTGCCTCGTCGTCGTGCTCTGCCATGGTGTTCCCTTCAGTGTCGTTCGACACGGACGATCAGTTGGACTTCGCGGTCAGCCAGACGGTCATCGCGACGACCGCGCCGAGTCCGAAGATCCAGATGAACAGACCCTCTGCCACCGGGCCGAGGGAGCCGAGTGCGAACCCGCCGGGCGACTTGTTGTCCTGCACGTACTTGAGGTACGTGATGATGTCGGCCTTCTGCTCGGGGGTGAGGTTCAGGTCGTTGAACACCGGCATGTTCTGCGGGCCCGTGACCATGGCCTCGTAGATGTGCTTGCCGGACACCGACTGCAGGTTCGGCGCGTACTTGCCCTCGGTCAGCGCACCACCGGCGCCGGCCACGTTGTGGCACATGGCGCAGTTGATGCGGAAGAGCTCCGCACCTTCGGCGGCGTCGCCGTCGGAGCCGTTGGTCAGGCTCTCGGAGGGGACGGCCGGGCCGGGGCCGAGCGACGCGACGTACTCGGCGAGGGCGTCGATCTGCTCGTCCGTGAACTGCGCGGGCTTCTCTTCCGCCTGCGGTCCCTGGGCGGCCATCGGCATGCGGCCGGTGCCGACCTGGAAGTCGACCGACGCGGCACCGACACCGATGAGGGACGGACCCTCGCTGGTGCCCTGCGCGGAGAGGCCGTGGCAGGTGGCGCAGTTCGAGGCGAAGAGCTTCTGGCCCTCGTTCACCTTCGACTGGCTCGACGCCGCCACGGTGGTCGTGCTGTCGTCGGCGTTCGCCGTGGAGCTGAACAGCGCGTACGCACCGCCGGTGGTCATGAGACCGACGACGATGAGCGACACGGTCGCCATCGGTGAACGGCGGCCCTTCTTGGACTTGCTTCTGTTGAACATGCGGTGGGGGCTATCCAGTTCCTACTTGAGAAGGTAGATGACGGCGAAGAGGCCGATCCAGACGACGTCGACGAAGTGCCAGTAGTACGACACGACGATCGCGGTGGTCGCTTCCTTGTGACCGAAGTTCTTGGCGGCGAACCCGCGGCCGAGCGTCAGCAGGAAGGCGATGAGGCCGCCCGTGACGTGCAGACCGTGGAACCCGGTGGTCATGTAGAAGGCCGAACCGTACGCGCTGGAGGAGAGCGTCACGCCCTCGTGCCAGAGGTTCGCGTACTCGAAGATCTGACCGCAGACGAAGATCGCGCCCATGCAGTACGTGACGAAGAACCACTCCGTCATGCCCCAGTCCTTGGGGTTCCAGCTCGTCCGGTGCACCTGGAAGCGCTCGGCGGCGAAGACCGCGAACTGGCAGGCGAAGCTGGACAGCACCAGGATGATCGTGTTCACCGAGGCGAAGGGCACCTCGAGCTTGGCGGTCTCGGTCGCCCAGAGTTCGGGCGAGGTGCTGCGCAACGTGAAGTAGATCGCGAACAGGCCGGCGAAGAACATGACCTCGCTGCCCAGCCACACGATCGTCCCCACGGCAACGGCGTTCGGCCTGTTCAGGACCGGACCGCTGGCGGATCTGGAGAGAGGGGTGCTAGTCACAGACTCCATTATGGCCGAAACCACGGACAGTGTTTTCCTAGCCAACTGGCGGGTTGCTCGAATTCACTACGATCGGAGCATGCTCGACGCTCTCACCTGGCCTGCCGTGATCAGTGCGCTCATGGCGCGCGAAGACCTGACGATCAGCCAGTCCACATGGGCCATGCAGGAGATCGTGGCAGGCCGCGCCACGCCGGCACAGATCGCGGCCTTCGTCGTGGCCCTGCGCGCCAAGGGGGAGACGGTCGACGAGGTCGTCGGTTTCCGCGACGCGATCCTCGACGCCGCCGTTCCGCTCGACGTCGACCCGATGGCGCTCGACATCGTCGGGACCGGTGGTGACGTCGTCGGGACCGTGAACGTCTCGACGATGAGCGCGATCGTCATCGCGGCAGCGGGCGTGCCGGTCGTCAAGCACGGCAACAAGGCGAGCTCGTCGAAGTCCGGGTCGAGCGACGTGCTCGCCGCACTCGGACTCGACCTCACGATGGACGCCGCGCGTGTCGCCGACACCTTCCGGCGTGTCGGTCTGACCTTCGCGTTCGCGAGCGCGTTCCACCCCGGTTTCGCGCACGCAGGCCCGGTGCGGCGGGAGATCGGCGTGCCGACCGTGTTCAACTTCCTCGGGCCGCTGGTCAACCCCGCACGGTGCGAAGCGAACGCCGTGGGCGTGGCGCAGCTCGAACTCGTGCCGATCATCACCGGCGTGTTCCAGACCCGCGGGGCCACGGCGCTCGTGTTCCGCGGCGACGACGGCCTCGACGAGCTGACGACGACCGGCCACAGCCACATCTGGGAGGTCACGGGCGGGCGCGTCACCGAGCACGACCTCGACCCGCGTGACCTCGGCATCGCCCGTGCGCGCATCGAGGACCTCCTCGGGGGCGACCCGGGGCACAACGCCGCCGTGGTGCACCGCGTCCTCGCGGGGGAGACCGGTTCGGTGCGCGACATCGTGCTGCTCAACGCCGCGGCCGGTCTCGTGTCGTTCCGACTCGCCGAGGACCCGACCGAGGTCGACCGGCCGATCCTGCAGCGGTTCCGCGAGCAGCTGGTGGTCGCCGCGGACGCGATCGACTCCGGCGCCGCAGCGCGCAAACTGGCTGATTGGATCGGCGTCGCCCCCGCCGCCTGACCTGCACCGTGCGAGGTTGCTGACCGCTGCACCCGCTGCCCCTACCGCCTGACCTGTACCGTGCGAGGTCGTTGGCTGCGGCACCCGCTGCCGCCGCGCGCCGCACCGTGCGTACTTCGTCACCTGGTGCGCGGTTACGCGCGTGGTGCGGCGCTGCAAGCGCGCACCCCGCGGGCAACCTCGCACCGAACCACGGACGCCGCACCGTGCGCGCCGCGTCATCCGGTGCCCCTACCGCCTGACCTGCACCGTGCGAGGTCGTTGGCTGCGGCACCCGCTGCCGCCGCGCACCGCACCGTGCGTACCTCGTCACCTGGTGCGCGGTTACGCGCATGGTGCGGCGCTGCAGGCGCGCACCGTGCCATCAATCCCGCACCGGGCCACGGACGCCGCACCGTGCGCGCCGCTTCATCCGGTGCCCCTACCGCCTGACCTGCACCGTGCGAGGTCGTTGGCTGCGGCACCCGCTGCCGCCGCGCGCCGCACCGTGCGGGCAACCTCGCACCGAACCACGGACGCCGCACCGTGCGCGAGCGCCCGCGCCTCACCGCACCCGCGCCGCGCCGCGCCCGACCCCAGCGCACCCCACACCCGACCGAGCGCACCCCACACCCCACCGCGCCCACCCCGCGCCCCCGCGCCCCCGCGCGCCCGCGCAACGCCAGGAGGCGCGGTGCTGGTCCGTCGGACCCGCACCGCGCCTCCTGGCGGTCACCGCAGAAGCGGACTACTGGACGTCCTCGTCCACCCAGTCGAACGTCTTCGTGACGGCCTTCTTCCAGAGGCGCAGCGTGCGCTCGCGCTCGGCCTCGTCGAGCTGGGGCACCCAACGCTTGTCCTCCTGCCAGTTGGCACGGAGCTCGTCGAGGTTCGCCCAGAACCCGACGGCCAGGCCGGCCGCGTAGGCCGCACCGAGCGCCGTGGTCTCGGCGACCACCGGACGGACCACCGGCACGTTGAGGATGTCCGCCTGGAACTGCATGAGCGCGTCGTTGGCGGTCATGCCGCCGTCGACCTTGAGCTCCGTCAGGTCCACGCCCGAGTCCGCGTTGACGGCGTCGAGGACCTCGCGGGTCTGCAGCGCCGTCGCCTCGAGGGCGGCACGGGCGATGTGCCCCTTGTTGACGTAGCGGGTGAGGCCGACGATCGCGCCGCGGGCGTCCGGACGCCAGTACGGCGCGAACAGGCCCGAGAACGCCGGGACGAAGTACACGCCGCCGTTGTCCTCGACGGTCTTGGCGAGGGCCTCGACCTCGGGCGCGCTGCCGATCAGGCCGAGGTTGTCGCGGAGCCACTGGATGAGCGAACCGGTGACGGCGATCGACCCTTCGAGCGCGTAGTGGGTCTCCTGGTCGCCGAGCTTGTAGCCGACGGTGGTGAGCAGCCCGTTCTCCGAGCGGACGATCTCCGTGCCCGTGTTGAAGATGAGGAAGTTGCCCGTGCCGTAGGTGTTCTTCGACTCGCCCTGGTCGAACGCGGCCTGGCCGAACGTCGCGGCCTGCTGGTCGCCGAGGATGCCGGCGATCGGGACCTCGCGGAGGAGGTTCGACGACTCGACGTGGCCGTAGACCTCGGAGGAGCTGACGATCTCGGGGAGCATCGACTTCGGCACGCCGAAGTCGGCGAGGATGTCGTCGCGCCACTGGAGCGTCTCGAGGTCCATGAACAGCGTGCGGGACGCGTTCGTGACGTCGGTCTTGTGGACGCCGCCGTCCACGCCACCGGTCAGGTTCCAGAGGACCCAGGTGTCGGTGGTGCCGAAGAGCAGGTCGCCCGCCTCGGCCTTCTCGCGTGCACCCTCGACGTTCTCGAGGATCCAGACGATCTTCGTCCCGGCGAAGTACGTCGCCAGGGGCAGGCCGACGACCGACTTGTAGCGGTCGGTGTCGCCGTCGGCGAGCTTGTCGACGATCGACTGCGTGCGGGTGTCCTGCCAGACGATGGCGTTGTAGACCGGCTTGCCGGTGTTCTTGTCCCAGACCACCGCGGTCTCGCGCTGGTTCGTGATGCCGACCGCCGCGACGTCGTGGCGGGTGATGTCGGCGCGGGACAGTGCCTGGCCGATGACCTCACGGGTGTTGTCCCAGATCTCCGACGGGTCGTGCTCGACCCACCCGGCACGCGGGAAGATCTGCTCGTGCTCCTTCTGTCCGACGGAGACGATCGAGCCGGAGTGGTCGAAGACGATGGCTCGGGTGGAGGTGGTGCCCTGGTCGATGGCGACGATGTAGTCGGCCATTGGTGCTCCTTACGCTGGTGCTCGGGTTGGTGGGGTGAAGACGATCAGGAAGCGATCGGCAGCAGGAAGGTCGAGAGGCCGGCCGCGAGGGCGCCGCCGACGAGCGGTCCGACGACCGGGACCCAGGCGTACGCCCAGTCGCTCGAGCCCTTGCCCTTGATCGGCAGGAAGGCGTGGGCGATGCGCGGACCGAGGTCACGTGCCGGGTTGATGGCGTAGCCGGTCGGGCCACCGAGGCTGACACCGATCGCGATCACGAGGAAGGCGACTGGGACGGCGCCGAGCTCGGCCGGGGTCTTGCCGTTGGTGAAGGCGAGCACGACGAAGACGAGCACGAAGGTGCCGATGATCTCGGTGACGACGTTCCACCCGTACGAGCGGATGGCCGGGCCGGTCGAGAACACGCCGAGCTTGGCGGCCGCGTCGGGCTCCTCGTCGAAGTGCTGCTTGTAGGCAAGCCAGACGATGACCGCACCGATGATCGCGCCGATGAGCTGGGCGATCCAGTACAGGAACATCTCCCCGACGGTGATCTTGCCGAGGATGGCGAGCGCGAGGCTGACCGCGGGGTTGAGCTGGCCGCCGGAGCTGTAGGACACGGTGACACCGGCGAAGACCGCGAAGCCCCAGCCGATCGTGACCATGAGGAAGCCGGCTCCGAAGCCCTTGGACTTCGTCAGCGAGACGGCGGCGACGACGCCGCCACCCAGGATGATGAGCATCGCCGTGCCGACGAGCTCGGACAGGAAATTGACGCCGATGCCGTCCATCGGTGACCTCCAGTGCGTGAGGGTGGGGGTCCGGTGGTACAGCGCCGGCACTCCCCGTTGAGTGATTGGGGCCGAGCATACTGACGGGCATCGGCGGATCGCGACGCATCGGTGAGGGAAGTGCGCGATTGTGCACGAACGTGCACGGACCGTGTGCGCTCGCGCATCCCAGGTCGGTGGGCACCCCTCGGCGGCGTGCACGAACGTGCACACGGCAGGAACGGTCGCCCGGGGTGGCGATGTAGATTGAGGGCACTCCGGTCGACGACGGCGGTGCTGCCTCGCGATCGCCCGCACCCCGTGGAGGTCAGCATGAAGAAGCTCATCAACGATCCGCAGGCCGTGGTCGACGAAACCGTCCGCGGGTTCGCCCGCGCGCACGCCGGACACGTCGTCCTCGTCGAGGACCCGATCCACATCCACCGCGCGGACGCCCCGGTGTCGGGCAAGGTCGGCATCGTCAGCGGCGGCGGCAGCGGGCACGAGCCCCTCCACGCCGGGTTCGTCGGACACGGCATGCTCGACGCCGCGGTGCCCGGGCCGGTCTTCACGAGCCCCACCCCGGACCCGATCGTCGCCGCGACGAAGGCCGTCGACGGGGGAGCCGGCGTGCTCCACATCGTCAAGAACTACACCGGGGACGTCCTCAACTTCGAGACCGCAGCCGAACTCGCCGGTATGGACGACATCCGGGTCGAGTCGGTCGTGGTGGACGACGACGTCGCCGTGCAGGACTCGCTCTACACGGCCGGCCGGCGCGGAGTCGCCGGGACCGTCGTCGTCGAGAAGTGCGCCGGCGCCGCAGCCGAGCGCGGCGACGACCTCGACGCCGTCGCCGCCGTGGCGCGGCACGTCAACGACGTCACCCGCTCGATGGGGCTCGCGCTCGCCTCCGGCACGGTCCCGCACGCCGGCGAGCCGTCGTTCACCCTCGCCGACGACGAGGTCGAACTCGGCATCGGCATCCACGGCGAGCCCGGCCGCGAACGCATCCCGATGGCGGCGGCCGACGAGCTCGTCGACCGGGTGCTCGAACCGATCCTCACCGACCTCGCCGCTCCCGCCGGGTCGAAGCTGCTGCTCCTCGTGAACGGCATGGGCGGCACACCGCTGTCCGAGCTGTACATCGTGTACCGACGCGCCGCCGAGGTCCTCACCGACCGCGGCCACGACGTCGCGCGTAGCCTGGTCGGCGACTACGTGACATCCCTCGAGATGCAGGGGTTCTCGCTCACCGTCACGGTGCTCGACGACGAACTCACCGCCCTCTGGGACGCACCGGTGGAGACCCCGGCACTGCGCTGGGGACGTTGACCCACCGCCCACCCTCCAGGAAGGAACACCGAATTGGCGCTCGACACCGCATGGGCCATCGACTGGGTCCGACGCACCGCCGCCACGATCGACGACCACCGGGCCGAGCTCGTCACGCTCGACCGCGAGATCGGTGACGGCGACCACGGCGAGAACCTCGACCGGGGCTTCCGCGCCGTGCTCGAGGCCGTGGACGCCGGTTCCTTCGACACCCCCGGAGCCGTGCTCAAGGTCGTCGCGACGAAGCTCATCTCGACGGTCGGCGGGGCCGCCGGGCCGCTCTTCGGGACCGCGTACCTCAAGGCAGCACAGGCTGCGGGCGACAAGACGGAGCTCGACGCCGACACGCTCGTCCAGGTCCTGACCGCCGCGCGGGACGGCATCGTGTCGCGGGGCAAGGCCGCCGTCGGCGACAAGACGATGGTGGACGCCTGGTCGCCCGCCGTCGACGCCGCGCCCGCCGCCGCAGCAGCCGGCGACGCACCGGAGCGGGTGCTGGCGGCCGCGGCGGACGCCGCCGCCACCGGCGCCGAGTCGACCGACCCGCTGGTCGCCCACAAGGGTCGGGCCAGCTACCTCGGGGAGCGCGCCATCGGGCACCGTGACCCGGGTGCGCAGTCGACGGTCTACATCCTCCGTGCGGCCGTGGACGCCGCGTGAGCGTCGGCATCCTGGTCGTCTCGCACAGCGCGTCGATCGCGACCGGCACCGTCGAGCTCGCCCGGCAGATGGCCGCCGACGTCCCGATGGTGGCCGCGGGTGGCACGGACGACGGCGGGATCGGGACCTCGTTCGAGGCGATCACGGCCGGTATCGAGGAACTGGGTGCGGCCGACGCCGTGGTCGTGCTGTGCGACCTCGGGTCCGCCTACCTCACGACCGACACCGCGCTCGACTTCCTCGACGACGACGCCCGGGCGCGCGTGCACGTCTCGCCGGCTCCGCTGGTCGAGGGGACCGTCGCCGCGGCGGTCGCCGCGCAGACCGGCGGCGACGTCGACGCGGTCCTGGCCGCTGCCGCGTCTGCCGCAGCCTCCGAGACGGACGCGAGCCGTGCCTCCAGTGCGTCCGACGACGGTCCTGGAGGCGCGGCACCGGTCTCCGGGACGCCGCCCGTCGACGAGGCGGCCGCGTCCGAGACGGTGGAACTCGTGAACGAGAGCGGGCTGCACGCCCGGCCCGCCGCGGAGTTCGTGAAGACGGCCGCGAAGTTCGCGGCCGCCGTGCGGGTGAACGGGGTGGACGCCAAGAGCCTGCTCGCGATCATGGCGCTCGCGCTGCCGAAGGGGGCCACCGTCACGATCGAGGGCACCGGGCAGGACGCCGCCGAAGCAGTCGACGCCCTGGTGGCGCTCGTCCGTTCCGGCTTCGGCGAGTGACCGGACCCGTCCGGGTTCCAGCGAGGCGCCGGATCTAGCGGATCTCGCGGATCTCGCGGATCGAGACGGTCCCGGCGAGGTCGAGGTCGGACGGGCCGCCGGTGACCCCGGCGTCGGCGAGGAGCGTGGCGCCGAACACCGCGCTCCAGAACGTCCGTGCGTCACGACCGACGCCGCTCCCGCTCGTCCACCCGTGCTCGGTGACGACCCGCTCGAGGTAGCGTTCCGACTGGCGGAACAACACCTGCAGGAGCAGCCGGACGCGGTCGCGTTGCGCGGCGTCGTCGCCCGCCGCAGCGAGGGCCCGGACGACGAGCGGGGTCGACGGCATCGCGAGGGCGGTCCGTGCGAGCACCCGACGGAAGGCCTCGGCGCTGCCGGCTCGACGCCCGGCAGCCTGCAGGCGCGTGGTGTCGCGAAGGAAGAGCGCGAACGCGGCGTCGAGCACCAGGCGGTCCTTCGAGCCGTAGTGGTGCGTGATCTGGTTCGGGTACACGCCCGCGGCCCGCGCGATCTCGCTGACGGTGATCGACCGCCGCGTGGGCCGACCGCCCTCGCTGGCGCCCAGCAGCCCGGCGGTCGCGGCGAGGATCCGTGCCCGCGTGGCCGCACCCCGCGGGGTCCCGGGAGCGTCGCTTGTGGTTGCCATGCCGGAATTGTACGTGGTACAACTCAACTTGTTCAACGTACAAGAAGGAGTCACCCGTGCACATCTCCATCACCGGCTACGGGGCGGTCTCGCCGTTCGGCCACGGCGTCGACACGCTCTGGGACGCCCTCGTCGCCGGTCGCTCGGGCGTGCGCGTCCTCGACTGGACCGGAGCGCACTGGGACCAGGTGCCGATCCAGGTGGGGGCCGCCGCCGCACTCGACGCCGACGCCGCGCTCGGACGGGTCCGCGCGAACCGGCTCGACCGCAGCCAGCAGCTCGCCCTCGTCGCCGCGGAGGAGGCATGGGCGGACGCCGGCGCACCCGAGGTGGCGGGGGACCGCCTCGCCGTCGTCGTCGGCACCGGGATCGGGGGAGTGGAGACCCTCCTCGACGCGCACGACGTGCTCGGGACGTCAGGGGCACGTCGGGTGTCGCCGCGCACGGTGCCGATGCTCATGGCGAACGCCGCCGCCGCGCAGATCAGCATCGCGTTCGGTGCACGCGCCGGTGCCTACACCACGGTGTCGGCCTGCGCGTCCGGCGCCGAGGCGATCGCGGCGGCCGCGCGACTCATCGTCACCGGGGAAGCTGACGTGGTCATCGCCGGCGGGACCGAGGCGGCCGTGACGCCCGTGACGATGGCGTCGTTCGCCCAGTCGCAGGCGCTCGCGAAGCCCGGCGACGACGACCCGACGACGCTCTCCCGCCCGTTCGACGCATCCCGCCGCGGGTTCGTGCTCGGGGAGGGCGCCGGGTTCGTCGTGCTCGAGCGGGCCGACCACGCCGCAGCCCGTCGTCGGCCGTCCCACGGGACCCTCGCCGGCTGGGGCATCACGTCGGACGCCTTCCACATCACCGCGCCGCTCGCCGACGGCTCCGAGCAGGAGCGCGCGATGACGGCGGCGATCCGGATGGCCGGGCTGACCGGCGCCGACATCGACCACGTCAACGCACACGCGACGAGCACCCCCGTCGGCGACGTCGGCGAGGCCGCGGCCATCGCCCGCGCCGTCGGCACGGGCGCCGTCGTGACCGCACCGAAGGGAGCGATCGGCCACCTGTTCGGTGCGGCGGGCGCCGTCGAGGCGATCCTCGCCCTGCGCGCGATCGAGACCGGGGTCGTCCCCGCGACCCTGAACCTCGAGCACCTCGACCCGTCCGTCGAGCTCGACGTGGTCGCGGGGGCCGCGCGAGAGGTGCCGATCCGAACGGCGCTGAACAACTCGTTCGGGTTCGGTGGGCAGAACGCGTCGCTGGTGTTCACCGCGGCATGACGCTCTGTGACGCCGATCGCGCCAGGAGCGGACGCGCCTGCCTACGCTCCATCCACTGGCACCGTGGCCAGCACAACCCGTCATCGAGGAGCCCGACCGTGACCGAACAGACCATCGCCCGCCAGGTGCACGAATTCAACGAGGGCTTCACCGCCCAGATCGGCCCGGACCTGTCCGCGGTGTTCGACGGTGAGCAGCGGGACCTCCGTGCCGCGGGCGTGCCAGGGGACGTCGTCGGCGTCGGCGACACGACCCCGGACGCCCCGCTCGTGACGCCGACCGGAGAACGGACCTCGCTCTCCGCCGTCCGTGGCGATGCGCCGACCGTGCTCGTCTTCTACCGCGGCGCCTGGTGCCCCTACTGCAACATCACCCTGCGCACGTACCAGCATGAGCTGTTGCCCGCGCTCGAGGGTCGCGGCACCCGGCTCGTGGCCGTGTCGCCCCAGACACCGGAGGCCGCGGAGCAGTCCATCGCGAACGGCGAACTCGCCTTCCCGGTCCTCACCGACCCGGAGAACGAGCTCGCCGGACGGTTCGGCATCGTGACGGAGCCGAGTGCCGCGGCGCGTGGTGCGCACACGGCGCTCGGGTTCGACGTCGCGGACAGCAACGCGGACGCGACCGCCGCGATCCCGTTCCCGTCGGTGTTCGTCATCGACGCCGGCGGCGTCGTGCGCTTCGCGGACGTCCACGTCGACTACACGACCCGCACCGAGGTCGCCGAGGTCCTCGCCGCCGTCGACGCGCTGCTCGCCGAGGCGCGCTGACACGTCGGAGCGGAGGTTGCCGGCGGCGTTCGGTGGGGTCGTGCTCAGCTCGGCGTGAGTTCCTGCAGACCGGTGACGCGCAGGAGGTCGAGCTTTGCGGCGTCCTCGGTGCCCGGCACGGCGGTGTAGACGACGATGCGGAGGTCCCCACCCGGCACGCTCAGCACGTCGCAGTCGATCTCGATCGGGCCGACCGAGGTGTGCACGCGCTTGCGGCTCGCGCGGTGCTCGGCGACCCGGCCGGTGTCCCAGCGGCGCTCGAACTCGGGTGACTCGCGACGCAGGCGGGCGACGAGCTCCGCGAGGTCGCGATCCGCCGGGTACCGGCCCACCGCGGCACGGAGGTCGGCCGCGAGATCGCTCGAGAACTCCTCCTGGTGCTCGTCGTCGAACTCGACCTCGTCGTGCCCGTGCATGAAGTGCCGCCACACGAGGTTCCGGTCCATGCCCGTGTACCGCGACGGGTCACCGGTCATCGCGGCCCAGAGGGCGTTCCACAGGATGATGTCGTGCGCGGCGGTGAAGACGGCGAGCGGGACGTCGCCGAGGCGGTCGATGATCCGCTGCACGCCCGGCGTCACGTGCCGCGGGACCATCCGGCGGGACGGCAGCGCGGTCCCCGCGACCCGGTGGAGGTGCTCACGCTCCGCATCGGACAGCCGGAGTGCGGTGGCGAGTGCGCCGAGCAGTTGCGGGGACGGGTTCGTCGCCCGCCCCTGTTCCAACCGGACGATGTAGTCGACGCTCACCCCGGCGAGCGCAGCGAGCTCCTCGCGACGGAGACCGGGCGTCCGTCGGCCGGACCCGGCCGGCAGGCCGACCGCTTCGGGACGGACCCGGTCGCGCCAGGAACGCAGCACACTCGCGAACTCGCTCATGCCCACCATCCTCGACCCGCGCCTCCCGGCCTGCCTGGTACTGGTGGTCCCACTGTCGAGCGGTGCCTGGGGGACCCGGCCACGGGGGCGGAGGCTGGGGGCATGACAACGACACTCATCACCGGAGCCAACCGCAGCCTGGGGCTCGAGACCGTCCGTCGCCTCGTCGAGGCCGGGCACACCGTGTACGCCGGCATGCGCGACCCCGACACCGGGGACGAAGCGCGGGCCCTCGGCGCGCACGTCGTCCAGCTGGACGTCACCGACCAGGCCTCGGTCGAGCGCGCGGTCGGCGAACTGCCCGGACTCGACGTGCTCGTCAACAACGCCGGCATCCTCGGGACGTCGTTCGGGGTCGACGACCTGGACGCCGACGCGATCACGGCGGTGCTCGACACGAACGTGACCGGCGTCGTCCGGGTCACGCAGGCTGCGCTGCCGCTGCTGCGGGAGTCGGCGAACCCGGTCATCGTCAACGTGGCCTCGGGTGTGGGCTTCCCGCGGTGGCTGACGACCCCGGGTCGGGACGAGTTCCCGGTACCGGCGGTGCCGTACGCGGCGTCGAAGGCGGCGCTCATCGCCCTCACGGTGCAGTACGCGAAGAACCTGCCCGGGTTCCGGGTGAACGCGAGCGACCCCGGGTACACGGCGACGGAGTTCAACGGGTTCGGCGGGCACCAGACCGTCACCGAGGGGACGGACGCCACGGTGGCGCTGGCGACGATCGGCTCGGACGGGCCGACGGGGGAGTTCCACGACCGGGACGGGCGCATCGCGTACTGAGGAGCGAGGCGGAGGCGCGCCACGGGGCACGCCGCGCGCCCCGCGGCCGCTTCGTGAGCAGGAGAAGTCCGGTCCGACGGACGGACCCGACACCTTCTGCTCACCGAGTACGTCCCCACCGCGGGCGGGACGGCCTGGAGGCACGGCGCGCGTGGGACGGGGCGAGCTCGCCCCGTCCCGTGGCCGGGTCGCAGAGCGCCCGGTTCAGTCGTGCACGTCGGCACCGAACCCGGGGCCGGGACGCATCATCCAGCCCGCGGCGTCGGGGAGCGGGCGGAACCCGAACCGCTCGTACAACCCGTGGGCGTCGGCGGTGAAGAGCGCGAACCGCTTCAGCCCGAGCGGCTCGATCGCCTCGGTGACACCCCGCACGAGGGCGACGCCGACCCCGCGGCCCCGCGATCCCGGGTCGACGAAGACGTCGGCGAGCCAGCCGAACGTCACGCCGTCGGTGATCACACGCGCGTACCCGAGCTGCTGCCCCGAGTCGTCGTCGTACACCCCGAAGTTCCGGGAGCCCGCGATGATCGCGTCCTGCGTCGCACGATCACGGCCGCGGGCCCAGTAGGACTCCTCGCTCAACCAGCGGTGCACGCGGGCGACGTCGAGGTCGTCGGGGTCGGCGGAGAAGCGCAGTCCGTTCATGCAGCCAGTGAAGCGGCGGCCGTGTCCCGCCCGCAACGGCCGATCCGCGATCTGTGGACAGTACGCGCGTCGGGCTCCGTCTGTCAGGATTGCCCGATGCGCGCAGTCCAGTACGACGAGTTCGGTTCCGTCCCCGCGGTCGTCGAGGTCCCGGACCCGACCGCCCCCAGCGACGGCGTGGTCGTCCGGGTCGCCGCGACCGGTGTCTGTCGGAGCGACTGGCACGCGTGGAAGGGGCACGACGACTCGGTACACCTGCCGCACGTCCCGGGGCACGAGTTCGCCGGCGTGGTGTCGTCGGTCGGACCGGACGTCCGGGGGTTCGCCGTGGGGGACCGGGTCACCGCGCCGTTCGTCTTCGCGTGCGGCGAGTGCGAGCAGTGCCTGGACGGCGCGACGCAGGTGTGCACCCGGCAGCAGCAGCCGGGCTTCACGCTCCCGGGCTCGTACGCCGAGGCAGTGGTGGTCCCGCACGCGGACGTGAACCTCGTCGCGCTGCCGGAGGCCGTCGGGTTCGCCGAGGCCGCTGGGCTCGGCTGCCGCTTCGGCACCGCGTACCACGCCCTGCACGCCCGGGGACGGGTCGCCGCGGGAGAGTGGGTGGCCGTCTTCGGCTGCGGGGGAGTCGGGCTGTCGGCCGTCATCGTCGCGGTCGCCGCCGGAGCGCACGTCGTCGCGGTGGACGTCTCGCCCGCAGCGCTCGCACGTGCGGAAGCCCTCGGCGCGATCGCAGTGCCGATGGACGACGCGGTCCCGGACGCCGTCCGGACCGTCACCGGTGGTGGTGCGCACGTCTCCGTGGACGCGTTCGGCAGCCGTGCCACCTCCGTCGCTGCGGTGGACTCACTCCGGCCGCGCGGTCGGCACGTCCAGGTCGGGCTGCTGCTCGACGACGAGGCCGTGCCGGCGATCCCGATGGGCCGCGTGATCGGCGACGAGCTCGAGCTGCTCGGCAGTCACGGCATCTCCGTGGGGGAGTACGCCGCGATGCTCGACGACGTCGTCGCGGGTCGTCTCCGCCCGGCGGAGTCGATCGGTCGGACGATCGGGTTCGACGAGCTCCCCGAGGCGATCCTCGCGATGGACCGGCCGGCGACGTCCGCCGGCATGACGGTCGCGGTGTTCTGACTCTCTCGGCCGGGGAACCTCTCTCGGACGGCCCGGCTCCGACGGTTCCTGCAGAGCTGATCTCTCGAGGTGGTCATCCTGCTGACTCACCGGTCCGCACGTCAGATCGAGAACGAGGGCCCGCTGGAGTCGAGTGGCTCTCCGCGGAGGCGCGGGTTTTCGTCCGACACGTAGCGAGACCAGGGTTCGATCGGAGCAGTGCCGCGCGGCCGGGGGGTGGTCGTCACGGAGCCGATCGTGCGGTCGAGCAACGGGTGGGGAAGCGCACGATCAGTGCGCGGTCGATCTCCGAGTTGACATAATATGCATTATCGGCGCGCTGCACAGAAGCCAGGAAGGGTCTCAGGACTGGTCGTCACCGCTCGTCGGGACGTCGTCCGCGTCGATCTCAAGCGAGGCGTGCTCCTCGCCGTGTTCCTCGAGGTTCGACCGGTCTGTGTCCGGCTGCTCCGGCTCCTCGGCGTGCGTGGTCTCTTCGGCGGGGTCAGGCTGGCTGTAGCTCATGTGTCGGACCGTACGCGGGCACGCCTGGGCGGGCATCCGCCGGTCCGGAACGCGCACCCGGCCGACCATGAGTCGTGCTCTCGCTGGCTGTGCACGACCGAACGCCCCGCCGGCACGGGCCGTCGGGGCGTTCGGTCACGAGGTCGGTGACCCGTCAGGAGCTGTCGTCGTTCCCCTCGTCGGTCACCGGCGCTCGTCGTGTCAGTTGTTGGTGACCGCTGGCACGACGACCGCCAGCGCGACGATGATCAGGATGATGGACAGCACGATCGCGATGGCGCTCAGGACGATGCCGGCGAGGACCATCCCACGGCTGCCGACCGCACGACGACGGGCGATGATCCCGAGCACGAGGCCGACGATCCCCGCGATGAGACCGATCCAGACGAACAGGAACGAGAAGACGACCCCGACGATGCCGAGGACGAGTGAACCGATCGCGATGCCGTTGCCACCGCTCGCGGCCGGCGCAGCACCGTTCCGTGCGGGCGGGTATCCATTCGTGGACATGAAGAGCTCCTTCGGTCAGGGACGCTCTCGACGGCCGGGCAGCCGCGGGCCAGAGGACGTGAGCGTCAGCCCGGACGCTAGACCGCTCGGCCAGCTGGCGCTCAGGTTCCTCGTGGTCCGCCGTACCCCGTTTCAGGTTCCGACGTAGGCGGCGAGGTGCTCCCCCGTGATCGTCGACCGCGCCGCGACGAGTGCGGCCGGGGTGCCTTCGAAGACCACACGACCACCGTCGTGACCCGCGCCGGGGCCGAGGTCGATGAGCCAGTCGGCGTGCGCCATCACGGCCTGGTGGTGCTCGATGACGACGACGGTCCGGCCGGCCTCGACCATCCGGTCCAGCAGCCCGAGCAGCTGTTCGACGTCCGCCAGGTGCAGCCCGGTGGTCGGCTCGTCGAGCACGATGACGCCGCCGGGGTCACCGAGGTGCATCGCGAGCTTGAGTCGCTGCCGCTCGCCGCCGGACAGGGTCGTGAGCGGCTGGCCGATGGTGAGGTACCCGAGACCGACGTCGACGAGTCGGGCGAGGATCGCGTGCGCCGCGGGGATCCGCGACTCCCCTGCTGCGAAGAACGCCGCCGCCTCGGCCACGGGCATGGCGAGGACCTCGCTGATGTCCTTGCCGGCGAGCCGGTACTCGAGCACCGACTGGTCGAACCGCTTGCCGTCGCACTCGACGCACGGGGTCGCGATCCCCGCCATCATGCCGAGGTCGGTGTAGACGACACCGGCACCGTTGCACGCGGGGCAGGCGCCCTCGGAGTTGGCGCTGAACAGGGCGGGTTTCACACCGTTGGCCTTGGCGAACGCCTTGCGGATGGGTTCGAGCAGTCCGGTGTACGTCGCCGGGTTGCTCCGACGCGACCCCCGGATCGCACCCTGGTCGACCGCGACGACACCGTCGCGGGGTGCCAGTGATCCGTGGATCAGCGTGCTCTTGCCGGAGCCCGCGACACCCGTCACGACGGTGAGCACCCCGGTCGGGACGTCGACGTCGATCCCCTGCAGGTTGTGGGCGTCGGCACCGCGGATCGCGAGCACGCCGGTCCGCTCGCGCACGACGTCCTTCACGCGCACCCGGTCGTCCAGGTGCCGACCGGTCACCGTGTCGCTCGAGCGCAGGCCGTCGACCGGCCCCTCGTAGCAGAGCGTGCCACCGTCCTTGCCCGCACCGGGTCCGAGGTCGACGACGTGGTCCGCGATCGCGATGACCTCGGGCTTGTGCTCGACGACGAGCACCGTGTTGCCCTTGTCACGGAGCCGGAGCAGCAGCGCGTTCATCCGCTCGATGTCGTGCGGGTGCAGGCCGGTGCTCGGCTCGTCGAACACGTACGTGACGTCGCTCAGCGACGAGCCGAGGTGCTTCACCATCTTGACGCGCTGCCCCTCTCCCCCGGACAGCGTCCCGGTGGGACGGTCGAGCGAGAGGTAGCCGAGACCGATCTCCACGAAGGAGTCGACGGCGTCGCGGAGGCCGTCCAGCAACGGCCCGACGGTCGGCTCGTCGAGTCCGTGCAGCCAGGTGGCCAGGTCGGTGATCTGCATGGCGCAGACGTCCGCGATGCTCTTGCCGGCGATCGTCGACGAGCGGGCGACGTCGTTCAGCCGGGTGCCCCCGCACGCCGGACAGGTGGTGAAGGTGACTGCGCGGTCCACGAACGCCCGGATGTGGGGCTGCATCGCTTCGCGGTCCTTCTGCAGGAGCGAGCGGCGCACGCGCGGAACGAGTCCCTCGTACGTCATGTTGATGCCGGCGATCTTCCGCTTCGTCGGCTCGCGGTACAGGAAGTCCGCTCGCTCGGCGTCGGTGAAGTCCCGGATCGGGGTGTCCTTGTCGAAGTACCCGGACTCGGCGAACATCCTGACGTTCCAGCCGTCGGTGCCGTAGCCCGGGACCGTGATCGCACCGTCGGACAGCGCCTTCGTGTCGTCGAACAGCTGGGTGAGGTCGATGTCGGTCACCGTCCCGCGACCCTCGCAGTCGGCGCACATGCCGCCGAGGCGCGAGAACGAGACCTTCTCGGCCTTGGCGTCCTTGCCCTTCTGCACCGTGATCGCGCCACCCGCGGTCACGGTCGCGAGGTTGAACGAGAAGGCGTTCGGTCCCCCGACGTGCGGCGTGCCCAGCCGGCTGAAGAGGACGCGGAGCATGGCGTTCGCGTCCGTCACGGTGCCGACGGTGGACCGTGGGTCGGCACCGATGCGTTCCTGGTCGACGACGATCGCCGTGGTGAGCCCGTCCAGTACGTCGACGTCCGGACGCGCCAGCGACGGCATGAACCCCTGCACGAAGGCGCTGTACGTCTCGTTGATCATGCGCTGCGACTCGGCCGCGATCGTCGCGAAGACCAGGGAGCTCTTGCCCGAACCGGAGACGCCGGTGAAGACCGTCAGTCGTCGCTTCGGCAGGTCGACGTCGACGTCCCGGAGCGTGTTCTCACGCGCACCCCGGACTCTGATGCGGTCGTGGCTGTCGGCGGCGTGCTCGGCGCTCGGTTCCATGACCACAGCGTAGCGGTGACGTGTCACGTTCCACAGGACGGTTCCGGAGCGGAACGGACGCTCCAGAGGGTGGTTCCGGTCCGGAACGAGCGGGGATCAGGTCGTCGTGTAGCGACGGACCAGCTCGGGGAGCTCCGCCGGCTCGAACGGCTCGTCCGTCGCGTCGAGTTCGTCCGCCGTCCACCACCGGGCGCGCAGGATGTCCACGCGCTCGTCGTCGGTCCACTCGGCGTCCGAGAGCGTGAAGCCGGGCGTCCGGACGACGTAGAACTCCGCGTGGCCGCGGTCGTGGTCGGCCAGGTCCCACTCGACGGTGAAGTCCCAGGACCACACCGGCTCCCCCGGCTCGTCGATGACGATGCCGGTCTCCTCGCGCAGCTCGCGGATCGCCGCGTCGCGGTGGTCCTCGCCCGGGTCGACGCCACCGCCCGGCGTGATCCAGCGGTGGGCGCCGTCCGACGACGGTGAGTTGGTGTCCATGAGGAACACGCGACCGTCGGGGTCGAGCAGGATGATCCGGGAGGTGCGGCGCAGGCCGGGCTTCGCAGTCACCCGTCCGACGTTAGCCGACGAAGCCGCTGACGTCGCCGACGAGCTTGGTGTGGTCGGCGGGGATCGGCTCGACGGCCGCCGCAGCGATCTCGGCGGCGAACTCGGAGACGCTGTAGAGCTTGCCGACCTCGGCACGGCGCCCCTCGATCGCTCCCGGGTTGAGGCGGTTGAGGAGGGTCGCGGTGATCGTGCCCTCGATCATGTCGCCGGACACCACCACGAACTCGATGCCCGCGGCGTCGAGCTGCGGCACGAGCTCGCGCAGGGCGAGCTCGCCGGCACGCTTGCTCTTGGCGACCGGGACGTACTCGTCCATCGTCTCGGCCGTCTCGACGAAGTGCGCCTGGTGGCTCGTGACGAACACGACCCGTGAGCCGGCGGGCATGTGCGGGACGGCGGTCTGCAGCATGTCGACCTGTGCGTCGCGGTTCAGTCGGAGGGCGTAGTCCTCGCCGAGGCCGGACTCCATGCCGCCCGAGGCGTTGAGCACGAGCAGGTCGATGCCGCCCCACTCCCCCACGACCGTGTCGACCATGGCCTGGACGGAGTCGTGGTCGGTGAGGTCCGCGCCGACCGCCAGGGCCGATCCGCCTGCCGCGACGATCTTCTCGGCGATCTGCTCGGCACGCTTGGCCTTGTTCCGGTAGTTCACGACGACCTTGGCGCCGGCCTCGGCCAGGTACCCGACGGTGTCGGCTCCGATGCCGCGGGACGACCCCGTGACGAGGGCGCGCTTGTCGGCGAGGGATCCGGGGGCGAGGGGGTTGCTCACAGTCGTGTTCTCCAGGTCTGGTTCGGCGGTTCGGCCGCCGACGAGCCTACCAACCACCGGGCAGCCGCAGCACTGAGGTGATATGTTGAACGGAGTTGGACCGGCCGTCGCGACGCAGCGAGCAGCCGCGCGCGACCGAGGGAGGGAGATCGCGTGAACGGGATCGATTGGATCCAGACCGTCGTCTGGATCGGACTGGTGCTCCTGCTGGGTGTGGTCGAGATCTTCACGCTCGACTTCATCTTCATCATGCTCGCGGCCGGCGCCGCCGGGGGCCTCGTCGCCGCCCTGCTCGGCGCCCCGTGGTGGCTGTCCGCCATCGTCGCTGCCGGCGTCGCCCTGCTGCTGCTGTTGCTGGTGCGCCCGCGCCTGCTGACCGCGCTCGGCCGGAACGCCGACCCGCACCGCACCAACGTCGAGGGCCTCATCGGGTTGCCCGGCACCGTCGCCGTCGCGTTCACCGCGTCGTCGCCCGGACAGGTCCGCCTCGCCAACGGCGAGACCTGGAGCGCCCGCATCGCCGCCGGCTCCACAGACCGAACACCGCCGCTCGGGACCCCCGTGGTCGTCGAGTCCATCGAGGGGTCGACGGCTGTCGTCCGCCTCGGAGAAAGGGCCACCTCGTGACCATCTCAGCCGGGACGATCGCTCTGCTCGTCCTCATCCTGGTCGTCGTCATCTTCGTGATCGTCGTCCTGTCCCGCGCGATCCGGATCGTGCCGCAGGCGACCGCGGGCATCGTCGAACGCCTCGGGAAGTACCACAAGACCCTCAACCCTGGGTTGAACCTTCTGGTGCCGTTCATCGACCGGCTCCGGCCGCTGCTCGACATGCGTGAGCAGGTCGTGTCGTTCCCGCCGCAGCCCGTGATCACCGAGGACAACCTGGTCGTCTCGATCGACACGGTCGTCTACTTCCAGGTCACCGACGCCCGTGCGGCGACGTACGAGATCGCGAACTACCTCGGTGCGGTCGAGCAGCTCACGACCACCACGCTCCGCAACGTCGTCGGTGGCCTCAACCTCGAAGAGGCGCTGACCAGCCGCGACAACATCAACGGCCAGCTCCGCGTCGTGCTCGACGAGGCGACCGGCAAGTGGGGCATCCGCGTCGGCCGCGTCGAGCTCAAGGCCATCGAGCCGCCCGTGTCGATCCAGGACGCGATGGAACAGCAGCTGCGCGCCGAACGGAGCCGTCGTGCGGCGATCCTGCAGGCCGAGGGCACGAAGCAGTCCCAGATCCTCGAGGCCGAGGGGCAGCGGCAAGCCGCCATCCTCGCGGCCGAGGGTGACGCGAAGGCCCAGGTCCTCCGCGCCGAGGGTGAGGCACAGGCCATCGCCACGGTGTTCGACGCCATCCACACCGGCGACCCGGACGACAAGCTCCTGTCGTACCAGTACCTGCAGACGCTGCCGAAGATCGCCGAGGGCAGCGCGAACAAGCTCTGGATGATCCCGAGCGAGTTCACCGAGGCGCTGTCCGGCATCGCCAAGGGCTTCACGACCGGCCGCACCGGCAGCGGACCCGTCGCGGGCGGCGCCGCCGGCGGCGACTTCCTGTCGCGCATCTCGAAGCTCGCCAACGAGAGCCTCGCGAACACCGCCGCAGCCGACGCGGCTGCGGCGTCGGTGCCCCGCCCGGACGCCACCGCGGCGGACATCGTCCCCGAGTCCGAGCTCGACCAGCGCCTGGCCGAGTCGAACCGCAGCGTCGACGCGCACCTCGCGGCCTCCGACGAGGCAGCGGCGGACGAGCTTCGTGACGCCGCGGCCGACGAGCACCACGCCGCTCCGACGCACGCAGCGGCGGACGAGCACCAGGCCGCACCGACGGACGCCGGTCCGGACGCCTCCGGACACCGCACGAGCGACGGCTCCGGCCGCCGCTGACGACGCGATCACCGAACACGACGACGCCCGCCCCGGCAGACCGGGGCGGGCGTCGTCGTGTCCGAGTGCGGTGTCAGGCGCCGCGTCGAGCACGCAGGAACTGCAGGCGCTCCTGCAGGAGCTCCTCGAGTTCCTCGCGCGAACGGCGTTCGAGCAGCATGTCCCAGTGGGTCCTGGGGGCCTTGACGTCCTCTTCGGCGACCTCGACGGGGATGCCGTCGTCACCGAGGAGTCGTCCTTCACGTCCGGAGCGGGGCTCCGACCACGTCTGGGGCACGTCCGCATCCGCCGAGAAGACGATGTCGAACGTCTCCCCCGATTCCGTCTGGTAGACCGCTCGCTTGCGGTCCGAGAGCTCGACGCCCTCTTCGCTCTGGAGACTCTGACTCCCGAGCCGCATGCCGCGGAGACTCCGATCAGCCATGTGTGTGCTCCTCTCGCTCGTCTGCCCTGCACAACACTGTCCCACGCGCCTGCACTCCCGGACCGGCGCATTCACAGTCCTCTCCCAGTGCCGGGGCTCGGCAACCGGATTCCCACCGGACAGCCAGCGAGCCGCTGCTGCAGCTCGCCACGGCCACGGCGTGCCCCGCGACTGGTCGGCTCAGACGCGGCGAGCCCCCGCGGCGGGTCGGGACCGCCACGGCGTGCCCCCGCGACTGGTCGGCTCAGGCGCGACGCGTAGCCCGGCGCCGACTCCACGGGGCGCAGGCGAGCAGGACGAGCAGCCCGCCGAGCGAGAGCACGAGCGCGATCGACCCCGATGCGAGGGTCGCCGGCGTCGTCGAGGTCCCGAGCGGCACGTCCGTCACCATGGACGTCGCGGTGTAGGCGGGCACCCGGTCGATCGTGCGACCGGTCGGGTCGATGACCTGCGACGCCCCGACGGTCGAGATGTTCACGAGCGACCGCCCCGTCTCGATCGCCCGCATCCGGGCGATCTCGAGCTGCTGCAGGTTCTCGTCGGTGCCGTCGAAGTCCGCGTTGTTCGTCTGCGCGAGGATGACCTGCGCTCCCCCGCGCGCCATGTCCGTGGCGAGACCGTCGTCGACGATGTCGAAGCAGATCGCGATCCCGGCCTTGATCCCGGCGACGGACAGGACGTTCGGCTTCGTCCCCGGGGTGTAGTCACGCTGCAGCAGCCCGATGAGCGACGGCGCGAGCTTCGAGAAGAACCACCGGTCGGGCACGTACTCACCGAAGGGCACCGGACGCTTCTTGTCGTAGGACGACTGCCAGCCGTCCTTCGTCCACACGAACGAGGTGTTGTGCAGGACCCCGGAGGACGTCTGCGTGATCGCGCCGGCGACGATCGGCGCACCGACGCCGTCGACGACCTGGTCGAGCGCGGACGCGATCACGGGCTGCTGCCGCGGGTCGAACTCGGCGGAGCCCTCGGGCCACACCACCAGGTCGACGCCCTTCGCGTCGACGTCGGTCGCCGCGACCTGCGCGCTCAGCACCGCGCCCGGAGCCGCCCGGTCGAAGTACCCGGCCGGACCGTTCCCCTGCACGGACTCGATCCGGATCGTGCCGTCGGTCGCGGTCGTCCACGCGGGCACGGCGAGCACCGCCGCGACGAGCAGCCCGGCGGTCGCCACCCTGAACGGGACGCGGACCGGGCGACCCGGGCCCCTGGGCGTGACGAGCGCGAGCGACAGGACGACGGCGACGCAGTACACGACGACGAACGTCACGCCGAGGACGCCGACGTAGGCGGCCAGGTGCGTGAACGGGCCCTCCGACTGCGAGAGGCCGACGCGTCCCCAGGCGAAGCCGCCGTAGGGCCAGCTCCCCGAGAACCACTCGCGTCCGGTCCAGAGTGCGGCGACGACGGCCGGGAGGCCCCACACGCGTCCGGCGGTCGACGGCAGGACGCGCGCGACCCAGCGGTACGCGAGGGCGATCGCGACGCTGCCGAGTGCGAAGAAGGCGGCTTCGAACAGCGCGAGCGCGAACCACGGCACCGGCCCTAGGTAGCGGCCGGCCCACGAGATCGCGGGGATCCAGAAGGCCGCTCCGGCAACGTAGCCGAGCCACGCCGCACGCCGGGCGCGCTGGCCCATCGCGGCGAGCAGCATGCACGCGAGTGCCGGGTAGGCGAGGAACCACCAGCCCGGCGAGGGGAACGCGAGTGCGAAGAGCACGCCGCCGATCACGGCGAGCGGGAACGCCTGCGCGAGCGGGAGGGCGGCGAAGTCCGGCCGACGGCCCGCCGGAGGGAGCGCTGCAGCGCCGCGACCGACCCCGGCGGACGCGCCACCGGCGGTCGCGGACGCGCCACCGGACGTGCCACCGGGGGCAGTGGACCCGTCGCCCTGCGGGCGCACGTCGGACTCGGGAACCGGCACCGTGCCTCCTGTCAGACCGCCGCGTAGGCGACGATGCCGCGGCGCACCGCGTCCGTCGCCCGCCGCGCGGTCTGGGCGAGGTCGTCGTCGCCGGCGTTCCGGATCTGGTCGAGCAGGTCGATGACCTGCTTCGACCAGCGCACGAAGTCACCGGCCGGCAGGTCGAGCGTGCGGAGCACGTCGTCGAGCGCGGAGCCCGACGCCCAGCGGAACATGCCGACCGCGGCGGCCGGGGTCGGCGGCTGCGACCCGGCGAGGCGGGCGTCCCGCTCGATGTCGTCGAGGCGCGACCAGATCGTCAGGGTCTCGTCGAGCGCGGGCCGGAACGCACCGCGGGGCAGGGCGTGCTCGGTGCCGGGAGCGTCCTCGCGGCGGGGCTGGTAGACGATCGTGGCGGCCATGGCGGCGAGCTGCGCCGGGGTGAGGTCCTTCCAGACACCGGCTTCGAGGCACTCGGCGACGAGCAGGTCGCGCTCCCCGTAGATCCGCTGCAGGCGTCGCCCGCCCGCGGCGACCGTGGCCTCGCCGTTGCCGGTGTCGACCAGGTAGCCGAGCTGGAGCAGCACGTTCGTGACCCGGTCGAAGGTGGTCGCGACCGCACCGGTGCGGGACCGGATCTGCTGCACGAGCTTGTCGTTGGCGCGCTTGAGCTTGTACCAGCGCTCGGACCAGCGCGCGTGCGCCTCACGGTCGGGGCACGCGTGGCACGGGTGCCGCTGCATCCGTCGCCGGACGTCGGTGATGGCCGCCTGGCGCTCGGCCCGGGCGCCGTGCGAGGCCTCGCGACCGCCGGGGACGTTCGTCCGCTCGAGGTCGGAGCGCTCCCTGCGCAGGGCCGCGTACTCGGTGAAGTCCCCGAGGTGGCACTGCATCGCCTGCTGGTAGCCGTCGAGCGACTCCTGCTGCGACCGCACCTTGCGGGCCAGGTCGACGACGGACCGGTCGGCCTGGAACTGGGCGAACGAGGTCTCGAGGACCTCGCGCGTGCGCTGCCGTCCGAACTGGTCGATCAGGTTGACGGCCATGTTGTACGTCGGCTTGAACGAGGAGTTGAGCGGGTAGGTCCGCCGACTGGCGAGTGAGGCGACGCCCTGCGGGTCGAGGCCGTCCGACCACTGGATGACCGAGTGCCCCTCGACGTCGATGCCGCGGCGGCCGGCACGACCGGTCAGCTGCGTGTACTCCCCCGGCGTGATCGGCACACGGGCCTCGCCGTTGAACTTCTCGAGCTTCTCGAGGACCACCGTGCGGGCCGGCATGTTCACCCCGAGCGCCAGGGTCTCGGTCGCGAAGACGACCTTGAGGAGCTTGCGCTGGAAGAGGTCCTCGACCACCTCCTTGAAGGCGGGCAGCAGGCCGGCGTGGTGTGCGGCGACCCCGCGCTCGAGCCCCTCGAGCCACTCCCAGTAGCCGAGGACGGCGAGGTCCTCGTCGAGGAGCGTGCGGCAGTGGTACTCCGCCGTCTCGCGGATCTCGTTGCGTTCCTGGGCCGTCGTCAGCGACAGGCCGGAGCGCAGGACGTTGCGGACGCCCTGGTCGCACCCGTTGCGACTGAAGACGAAGAAGATCGCCGGCAGCAGCATCCGCTCGTCGAGCATGTGCGCGATGCGCTCGCGGTGGAGCTTCTCGGTACGGGGCCCGCGACGGTCGTGGTAGCCGCCACGCCCGCGGCCACCGCGGTGTCCACCGCCGTGTCGCTCGCTGCGGGAGGCTCCGCCGACGAGGCGCAGGAGCTCCGGGTTGACCCGGTTCGTCGCCGCGGCACCGCTCGAGTCGAACAGGTCGACCATCTTCGAACCGACGAGCACGTGCTGCTCGAGCGGGACCGGCCGGTCCTCGGAGACGATGACGTCGGTGTCGCCGCGGACGGTCTGCAACCAGTCGCCGAACTCCTCGGCGTTGGACACCGTGGCGCTCAGCGAGACGAGACGGACCTCGGTCGGGAGGTGGAGGATCACCTCTTCCCACACGGCACCGCGGAACCGGTCGGCGAGGTAGTGCACCTCGTCGAGGACGACCCACGCGAGGTCGTCAAGCAGGTCGGAGTCCGCGTAGATCATGTTCCGCAGGACCTCGGTCGTCATCACGACGACGCGCGCCCGCGGATTGACGTTCGTGTCGCCGGTGAGCAGCCCGACCTCGGACTCGCCGTAGACGTCCACGAGCTCGGCGTACTTCTGGTTGCTCAGCGCCTTCATCGGCGTCGTGTAGAAGACCTTCGCCGAGGGCTGCCGCATCGCCAGCCAGATCGCGAACTCGGCCACGACGGTCTTGCCGGCACCGGTCGGCGCCGCCACGAGGACGCTGCGCCCCTGGTCGAGCGCGTCGCACGCGGCGAACTGGAACGGGTCGAGGTCGAACCGGAGGTCGGTGCGGAACAGTTCGAGGTTGCGGGACCGGTTCCGGACCTTCGCCGCCCGGAACCGTTCGGCAGCGCTGGGTTCCGTCGTGCTCACAGTCCGTACTCTTCGTCGAGCTTCGCCTGGCGCTTGGCCACCCGGCGGTCGTGGACCCAGGCCACGGCGCACGCGGCGACGTACAGCACGATCATCGGCACGGCGAGCAGGAACATCGAGATGACGTCGGCGCTCGGCGTCACGATGGCGCAGAAGACCAGGATGCAGAGGATCGCGACGCGCCACGACTTCATGATCGACGCCGCGGACAGTACGCCGACGAAGTTCAGCAGCACCAGGAAGACCGGCAGGACGAACGCGATGCCGACGGCGACGATGAGCTTGATGACGAAGTCGTAGTAGGCCTTGGCGTCCACGATCGAGGTGTCCTGGCTCGACACGAAGCTGCCGAGGATGCCGACCACGTGCGGCAGGATGTACCACCCGAACCAGCAGCCGGCGAAGAACAGCGGGATCGCGGTGCCGAGGAAGCCCCAGACGTACTGCTTCTCGCGGCGGACCAACGCCGGGACGATGAACGCCCAGATCTGGTACAGCCACACCGGGCTCGCGATGACGATGCCGATGGTGATCGCGATCTGCAGCTTCAGGTCGAAGGCGCCCGTGATCATCGGGAAGTTCAGTTCGGCCGTGTGCCCGCCGACCTTGGCGAGCTGGGAGACCGGGGACCGCAGCGCGTCGAGCACGAACGGGGTGAGGAACCACCCGCCGACCGCGGCGACGACGATCGCGATCACGGCGCGGAACAGTCGGTTGCGCAGCTCGATGAGGTGCTGCCCGAGCGACATGCGGCCTTCGGCGTCCTTCGTCGGACGCCCGGTCCGCCTCGCTCGCCCGCGCGCGGTCGTCGAAGCCATGCCTCGATCCTACGGGGTCGGGACCGACAGTCGACCGCGACGTGCGATCGCACAGGTGGGTCACGGACTCGGGCGACAGGGGCGGCCCGCGGTGGCGGGTCACGGCGCAGGGGGCGGCGTACGGGAGGCGCGGTGCGGGCTGGCACCGCGCCTCCCGTCCCGTCGGTGGGCGCGTCTGCGGCGGGGCCGACGCCCGGGAGCGACCCGAGCCCGGGTCGGCGCGCTGACGCGCAGCGCAGCGGGAGCGCGCCTCAGTCGGCGGCGAGGGCCGCGGCGGCGAAGTCGCGGAC
>NZ_JBFPFM010000018.1:0-61085 GCF_047977705.1 Curtobacterium sp. LFS084 | reverse complement strand
GCGCGGCGGCGCGGCGCGCGGAGCGCGGCGCGCGGCTGACCTGTCGCACGGTGCGCGCTTGCGCACCCCGTGCGCGGTTCCGCGCACCGTGCCGGCCTGGAGCGCCGCACCCAGCCACCAACACCGCACCAGCCGACAAGGCGCGCACCGTGCGGACGGGAGGAACGTAGCGGCCCGGCACCGCGCCTCCACTCCGCACCGTGCGCGGTTGCGCACCCCGTGCGCGGTTCCGCGCACCGTGCCGGCCTGGAGCGCCGCACCCAGCCACCAACACCGCACCAGCCGACAAGGCGCGCACCGTGCGGACGGGAGGGACGTAGCGGGTCGGCGCCGCGCCTCCAGTCCGCACCGTGCGCGGTTGCGCATCCCGTGAGAGGTTCCACGCACCGTGCCGGCCTGTGGCGCCGCACCCAGCCACCAACACCGCACCAGCCGACGAAACGCGCACCGTGCGCGGCCACCGTCACGAACGCCTCACCAGCCGACAAGGCGCGCACCGTGCGGACGGGAGGGACGTGGCGGGCCGGCACCGCGCCTCCAGTCCGCACCGTGCGCACCGACCCATCCCGTGCGCGGTTGCGCGCACCGTGCCAGCCTGGAGCGCCGCACCCAGCCACCAACTCCGCACCGGCCGACGAAACGCGCACCGTGCGGCGGCACCGAGCGACGTCCGAGGCCGCGGGTGTTGGCTGGGGGCATGGCCAACGACCCCAACTGGAACCTCCCTGAGGTGCCCACCTTCACCCTGACCAGCCCCGACTTCAGCGACGGCGGTGTGCTCCCGACGTCCGCGCGCGGCAGCGACGTCGGCGGCGAGGACCGCTCCCCCGCGCTCGAGTGGTCCGGCGCGCCCGAGGGCACGCAGAGCTTCGTCCTCACGGTGTACGACCCCGATGCCCCGACCGGCTCCGGGTTCTGGCACTGGAGCCTGACCGACATCCCGGCCTCGGCGACCTCGCTGCCCGCCGGAGCGGGGACCGACGACGCGCTGCTCCCCGCCGAGGCGCTCCGCCGCCGGAACGAGTTCGGCACGGACACCTTCCTCGGCGCCGCTCCGCCCGCCGGGCACGGGCCGCACCGGTACTTCTTCACGCTGAGCGCGCTCGACGTGCCGGTCCTCGAGGCACCGGCCGATGCGACGCCCGCGGTCGTGGGCTTCGTGCTCCGCGAGCACCTGCTCGGACGCGCGCAGCTGGTCGGCACGCAGGAGACCCCCGCGGCGTAGTCGCGCCGGGCGCCGGGTGCTTTCGCGCTCACCGACAGGTCACGCGCTCGGCGGGCCGTGAACTGTCGGTCAGCGCGAAACCTGGTCCAGCCGACACACGGGCAGCGCGAAACCTGACCGAGCTGGCGCACGGTCAGCGCGAAACCTGACCCAGGTGGCGCGCCGCCCGCGCCACGCCCCGCAACGCCGAACGGCCGCCGCCCCGGAAGGGACGGCGGCCGTTCGTGCGTCAGGACGCGGGAGAGATCAGCCCTCGGCCGGGGCCTCGGCGTGGGTCTCGTGACCCTTGCCACCCTCGGTGTCCACCTCGTCGGCGACGACCGGCGCGAGCGACAGCTTGCCGCGGTCGTCGACCTTGGTGACCTCGACCAGGATCTTCTGGCCGACGCCGAGGACGTCCTCGACGTTCTCCACACGCTTGCCACCGGCGAGCTTGCGCACCTCGGAGACGTGGAGCAGACCGTCGCGGCCCGGGAGCAGCGACACGAACGCACCGAACGTGGCGATCTTGACGACCGTGCCGAGGAACTGGTCCCCGATCTCCGGGTTCGTCGGGTTCGCGATCGCGTTGACCTGGGCGCGGGCGGCCTCGGCCGACGGACCGTCGACGGCGCCGATGTACACGGTGCCGTCGTCCTCGATGGAGATGTCGGCGCCGGTCTCGTCCTGGATGCCGTTGATCGTCTTGCCCTTCGGGCCGATCAGCTCGCCGATCTTGTCGACGGGGATCTGCACCGAGATGACACGAGGAGCGGTGTCCGCCATCTCGTCGGGGGCGTCGATCGCCTCGTTGAGCACACCGAGGATGGCCGAGCGGGCCTCCTTGGCCTGCTTGAGCGCGGCGTCGAGGACCGACGACGGGATGCCGTCGAGCTTCGTGTCCAGCTGGATGGCCGTGACGAAGTCCGAGGTCCCGGCGACCTTGAAGTCCATGTCGCCGAGCGCGTCCTCGGCACCGAGGATGTCGGTCAGCGCCGCGTAGCGGGTCTGACCGTCGACGGTGTCGGAGACGAGGCCCATCGCGATGCCCGCGACCGGGGCCTTGAGGGGCACACCGGCGTTGAGGAGCGACAGGGTCGAGGCGCAGACGGAGCCCATCGACGTCGAACCGTTGGAGCCGAGGGCCTCGGACACCTGACGGATGGCGTAGGGGAACTCCTCGCGCGACGGCAGCACCGGCACGAGGGCGCGCTCGGCGAGGAAGCCGTGCCCGATCTCGCGACGCTTCGGCGAACCGACACGACCGGTCTCACCCGTCGAGTACGGCGGGAAGTTGTAGTGGTGCAGGTAGCGCTTCTTGGTGACGGGCGACAGCGAGTCGATCTGCTGCTCCATCTTGAGCATGTTCAGCGTGGTGACGCCCAGGATCTGGGTCTCGCCGCGCTGGAAGATCGCCGAACCGTGGACGCGCGGGATCACGGCGACCTCGGCGTCGAGCGGACGGATGTCGGCGAGGCCGCGACCGTCCATGCGGACCTGCTCGGTCAGGATGCGGCCGCGGACGACCTTCTTCGTGACCGACTTGTAGGCGCCGCTGACCTGGCCGTTGGCGCTCTCGGGGAGCTCGCCGGCCGTCACCTTGGCGGCGATGGCCTCCTTGACGCGAGCCTTGAGGGCGTCGTCGGCGTCCTGTCGCTCGAGCTTGCCGGCGATCTTGTAGACGTCGCCGAGCTCGGAGAGCGCGATGGCCTCGACCGCGTCGTAGACCTCGGGGGCGTACGGCGGGAAGACCGGGTAGTCCTGGATCTCCTTGGCCGACTGGGCGGCCATCTTCGCCTGCGCCTCGACGAGCTGCTTGAGGAACGGCTTCGCCGCCTCGAGACCCTGCGCGACGACGGCCTCGTCGGGCTTGGTGGCGCCGCCCTGGATGAGGTCCCAGCTGTGCTCGGTGGCCTCGGCCTCGACCATCATGATGGCGACGTCCTCGTTGCCGGCCTCGTCCGTGACGACACGGCCCGCGACGGTGAGGTCGAAGACGGCCTCGGCGAGCTGCGACGCCTTCGGGAACGCGACCCACTGGTCACCGATGAGCGCGAGGCGCACACCGGCGATCGGGCCGGAGAACGGCAGACCGGAGATCTGCGTCGACGCGGACGCCGCGTTGATCGCGAGCGCGTCGTAGAACTCGTCCGGAGCGATGCTCAGGACGGTGATGACGATCTGGACCTCGTTGCGGAGGCCGTCGACGAACGACGGGCGCAGCGGCCGGTCGATGAGACGGCAGACGAGGATCGCCTCGGTGCTGGGACGGCCTTCGCGACGGAAGAACGAACCGGGGATCTTGCCGGCGGCGTACGAGCGCTCCTCGACGTCGACGGTCAGCGGGAAGAAGTCGAAGCCCTCACGCGGGTGCTTGCCGGCGCTGGTGGCCGAGAGGAGCATCGTGTCCTCGTCGAGGTACGCGGCGACCGCGCCCTGGGCCTGCTGTGCGAGCCGACCGGTCTCGAACCGGACGGTGCGCTTGCCGTACTTGCCGTTGTCGAGAACGGCCTCGGCGAACTTGATCTCGGGACCCTCCAAAAGGGTGCCTCCTTGATGTGTTCGGCAGGCTGGGGCCACGGCACCCGATGGTGCGTGCGCGCCGAAGAGTTCGGGACGCATGTCTGGCCAGCAGTAGAAGCACTCGGGAAACCGTCCGGCCCGCGAGCCACCACCGATGACCAGCTCCGTGCCCGGCCTGCGCAGTGTTTGTGTGACGTCCGGGGAAACGGTCCTCGGACGTGATGGACTTTACCAGTCCTCAGCCGTTCGACGGCGAGGCTCAGGGCGAACGGGCGTGTCCTCGGTAGCCTGCCCCCATGCGCCTCACCCCTTCCCGGGGCTGGTTCGTCGCGGCCGCTGTGGTCGTCGGCGCGCTCGTCGCCCCCGTCGTCACCGCTGTCCCGGCGAACGCGACGGAGTACCCGACCTGGCAGGACGTCGAGCGCGCGAAGGGTGACGAGCAGGCGAAGAAGACCGAGGTCGCCCGGGTCCAGGCCGCCCTCGAGTCCGCGCAGCAGGCCGCAGCGGTGAAGTCGCAGGCCGCGCTCGACGCCTCCCAGAAGGCGGACGCTGCCGAGGCGGCGCTGGCCTCCGCCACCCAGGCCGCCACGGCCCTCCAGGCCCAGGCCGACCACGCGGCGGCGACCGCGGAACGCGCCGAGCAGCGCGCCGGCCAGCTCGCCGCGAACCTCTACCGCGACAGCAGCACGAGCCAGATGACCACCCGCATCGCGACGGCGAAGGACCCCTCGCAGCTGCTCTACCAGCTCGGGGCGCTCGACCAGCTGTCGTCGACGTGGGCCGACGTGATGGACGACGCCTCGGTCGCCGCGGGGACCGCGTCGTCGCTGCACGACCAGGCCACCCGCGCCGAGGACGAGCGTGCCGACCTCGCGGCCCGGGCGGAGTCGACGGCGAGCGCTGCGGAGGACGCGGAGGCGGTTGCGAACGCCGCCGTCGACGACACGCAGCAGCACAGCGACGAGCTGTACGCCCAGCTGGCGGCGCTCAAGGACACCACCGCGACGACCGAACAGCGGTACCAGCTCGGCGTGCAGGTCGCGGCGCAGAAGGCCGAGCAGCAGCGGAGGCGCGAGGCGGCAGCGGCTGCGGCAGCTGCCGCGGCGACCCACACGACGACACCCGCGACGAGCGTCGGGTCGTCCTACCCGAGCACGGGCGGCGTCGTGGTCGACCCGTCGGGAGCACAGGCCTACGCCCGCAGCGCGATCGGCGCCTACGGCTGGGGCTCCGACCAGTTCTCGTGCCTGGTGTCCCTGTGGACCCAGGAGTCCGGTTGGCGGGCGAACGCGCTGAACACGTCGAGCGGCGCGTACGGCATCCCCCAGTCGCTCCCGGCCGAGAAGATGGCGGTCGCCGGTGCGGACTGGCGGACGAACGCGGCGACGCAGATCAACTGGGGCCTGGCCTACATCCACGACGCGTACGGCTCGCCGTGCGGTGCGTGGAACCACGAGATGAGCGTCGACCCGCACTGGTACTGATCGGCCGCCGTCAGTCCGAGGTGAGTCGCAAGGCCTGCAGCGGGCACATCGCGACCGCGTCCCGGGCCGCGTCCAGCTCGTCCGGCCGGACCGGGACGTCCCGCGTCCCGCTGCCGTCCGTCGTGATCGGGTAGCCCCACTCGTCGCGCGACAGCCGCCCGGCGAGGAGCTCCGTGCAGAGCCCGCGCCCACGGCACCGGGTCCAGTCCACGTGCAGGGCGGTCACCGGGCACCTCCCACGACCTGGCAGCGACCCCCGAGGTGCGCCTGCACGTCGTCCCGGAACACGGTCATCGCGCTCCGGACCATGCGTGCCACGCCGTCGGGGTGATGGCACGCGCCCCGGCCGTCGACGAGGCCGACGAGCCGCCGCACCTCCGCCGCCAGGTCCCCGGCCGGGCGCCCGGAGGCGAGCGCCGCCACCACCTCCGCGATCCGTGGCAGGCCGTTCACGCAGGGTCCGCACCGCCCCGCCGACGCGTCGGCGAGCGCCGCCGCGATCCGCGCCGTCACCGCGATCGGACAGGTCCGGTCGTCGAGCACCGCGAGGACGCCGGCACCGGGTGCCGCTCCCCACGGCGCGAGGCCGTCCACGTCGAAGGGGGCGTCGAGCGCCGTCGCCGGCACCCAGGTCCCGCCCCATCCGCCGACCAGGACGGCGCGCGTCCGGCGTGGGTCGGCCGTGTCCAGCCGGGAGGCTCCCAACAGGTCCCCGAGCGGCGCACCCCCGGCGGTCTCGAGCACCACGGCACGGGCCGGGTCGGTCACACCGCTGACGGTGACGAGGCGGGTCCCGGGAGCCGTCGCGCTCCCGACGCTCCGCGCCCACGCCGCCCCGTACCGGGCGACGAGCGCCGCCTGCGCGAGCGTCTCGACGTTCGACACGAGGGTGGGGCGTCCGCTCGGACCACGCTCGGCGAGCCGCACGACCCGGTCCTCCGGCAGTCCGCGTCCGCCCGACACGGCGGACGCGAGGGCGCCGGCTTCACCGGACACGAACGAGGTGTGCGGCAGGGCACGGACGTCGAGGGTCACCGGGTCCGACGCCTGACCGTGCCGAGCGACCACGGCCGTCCGCTCGTCGATCGCCCGGCGGACGTGCTCGGCGAGGCGCTCGCTCGTCGCGACGACGGCCTCGGTGGCCCCCACGGCGACGGCCGCGACGACGAGGCCGTCGAGCACGAGGTGCGGGGCCCGTTCGAGGAGCACGGCGTCCTTGCGGCTGGCCGGCTCGCCCTCTGCGCCGTTCCCGACGATGACGGGTGTGCGTCCGCTCCGCCCGCGACGCGCCTGTCCCGCGACGACCTGGAGCTTCCGCGCGAGGGGGAACCCGGCGCCGCCGCGACCGTCGATCCCGGCGAGGCCGATCTCGTCGACGATGCCCGGGCCGATCGCCGGCACCGTGCCGTGGGCGGCGAGGTGGGCCGCCAGGTCCGGGCCGGCCGCCGCGAGGAGACGCCGGGTGCCGGTGGGCGGCGCGGCGGTGGTGGTGGGCGTGGTGGTGGTCATCGGACGGCCTCCGGTCGGATGGAGTGGAACTCGGTGACGCGGGTGGTGCAGCGCCAGGCGACCGCGCCGACGACCGCGGCGGCGCAGACCCCGGCGATGACGAGGAACCACACGGACGTGCCGTCCGTCCCGGTCCCGATCGCGTGCGCCATCGCGACGGGCCACATCGCGTAGGCCGCCCAGTGCACCGCACGGAAGACCCGGGGGCCGATGACGCGTCGGAGGAGCGCCGTGACGACGAGCACGACGAGCAGGTCCACGGCGAGGGTGCCGAGTCCGAGCCAGAACCACCGGTACGACCCGGTGAACGGGACGACGGTGTCGACCAGGCGCAGCTCGGCCTCGGTGTCGAACAGCAGGGACACGACGTGCACGAGGACCAGCACGGTGGAGGCGAGGGAGACGTCCCGGTGCACCAGCTGCACGGCGAACCGCGGCAGTCCCGGGAGCGGGCGTCCGCCGCGCGTGACGATGCCGAGGAGCACGGTGAGCGTCAGGAGCAGGACCGCGGCGACACCGGCACCGCGGCCGACGACCCAGAGTGCGGTGTCCATCAGGCGGCCGTCCGTGCGTCGTCGGCGGGCCAGCCGCCGAGTCGGACGACGGTGCCGTCGGCGGCGACGAGCCGCGCGGCCCGCCCGCTCTGCCGGAGCATCTCGGTGGCGCCGTGGCCGCGGACGATCGCCGCGGTCGTCATCGTGTTGGCGGTGACGCACGACGGCGCGACGACGGTGACCGAGCGCCAGACGGGGTCGGCCGGCAGCCCCCACCGCGGGTCGAGGATGTGGTGTCGGGCGTGGCCGTCCTGCTCCCAGCGGCGCTTCTGGGTGCTCGAGGTCGCGACGGACCAGCCGGAGGCGATCCGGACGTGGTCGACGGGGTCCTCGTCGAGGTCCTGCACGCGCACCTGCCAGCCGCCGGACGGGTCCGGGCCGGCGGTCGCGACGTCCCCGCCGAGCGAGACGAGGGCGCCGATGCCGAGGCGGGCGGCGATGCTCGCGGCGGCCATGTCGGCGGCGGCGGCCTTGGCGGTGGCGCCGAGGTCGAGCGTGACGCCCTCGGGGACGCGCAGGAACGTGCCGGCCAGCAGGACGCGCTGCCACGCCGGTCGGGCGTCGAGTGCGCGGGCGACGGCCTCGGGCGTGGCGACGGGCGGGGCGTCGGCGAACGCGGCGTCGTACCCGAGGGACACCATGCGGGTGCCGAGGGTGGGGTCGACGTCGCCGTCGGTGGCCCGGGCCGCGTCGAGCGCCTGGTGCACGAGCGCGGCGAGGAGCGGGGAGACCTCGGCGCCTCGGACGAGCTCGTCGGCGCGGGCGACGAGCTCGGAGTCGCTCCGGAAGCGGCTGCACGCCGCGTCGACGGCGGCGGTGACCTCGTCGACGCAGGACCGGGCGGCGTCGAGGTGGCGACGGTCGCGGTGGTCGAGGACGACACGGGCGGTGGTGGTCCAGAGGTCCCACTCGGCTGCGGCGCGCACGGTCACGACCCTGTCGTCGTCGCGTCGGAGGAGCTGGACCCGCCCGTGGTGCCCTGCGTCACGCCCTGGTCGGTGGACGTCCCGGAGTCGGTGGACGTGCCCGAGTCGGTCGAGGACGAGTCGCTCGACGACGAGTCGTTCGAGGACGAACCGCTCGACGAGGAGTCCGTCGACGTCGAGTCGCCGGACGACGAGGAGGACGAGGACGTCGACGAGTCCGGGTCGCTCGTCGTGCTCGAGTTCGACGACCCGCTCGTCGTCCCGTCCGTCGTGGTCGTGGCCTGCTCGTGCCCGAACCACAGCCCGGCCCCGGTGACCATCGCGACCGCGAGTCCGCCCAGGCTCACGAGCGCACTCGTGATCCGGGCGGAGCGCCTGCCGTTCCGTCTGGTGTCCATCGGTCCTCCTCGTCGTCGAGACGAGGTTCCCGAGCGCTCCGATGAGCGGGCCGAGGACGGGCTGCGCCCCGGCCGGACGAACCCTGTGGCGGGTCTAAGAGCGCGCGGCCTGCCGGCCGAGGCCGCCGAGCATGGTCTGGAAGTCCGCGGTCACGGGGAGCGCGTCGGCCGTCTGCGGGGTCCGACGGGAGGCGCGGATCGCCCAGGCCAGGTCGTCCCCGGCCCGGCGGATGCGACCGTCGAGTGCGGCCGAGTCCCCGGCGCTCCCCCAGTCGTCCGTGGCCGCGAACACCCCGGTGGGGACGACGGCGGCGCGGAGGTACGCGAACACCGGACGCAGCGCGTGGTCGATCGCGAGCGAGTGCCGTGCGGTGCCGCCGGTCGCCCCGAGCAGGACCGGCATGTCGGCGAGCGAGTCCTTGTCGAGCACGTCGAGGAACGACTTCGCGAGGCCGCTCACCCCGGCGGTGAAGATCGGCGTGACGAACACGACGGCGTCGGCCTCGACGACGGTCGCCGTCGCGGCGGACAGCGCCGGCGCGGCGAACCCGGTGAGCATCGCGTCGGTGATCTCGTGCGCCAGCGGACGCAGGTCGACGTGCCGGACGTGCGCCGCGCCTCCTGGCAGTCCGGACGGGCTCGGTGCCGCGAGCGCCGCGACGGTGGCCTCGCCGAGGCGGTCGGCGAGCAGGCGGGTGGAGCTGGGCTCGGAGAGCCCGGCGGAGACGACGGCGATGGTGGTCATGGTGGATCCCGACTTTCGATGCGTTTGCATGAACATCGTACCGAACCGCGCGGCTGCCGCAAGCATTCCCGTGGGAACCGAGAACGCCCCGGTCCTCGTTCGAGGGCCGGGGCGTTCGGTCAAGCCGTGTGTCGGTCGACTAGCGACGCAGGCCGAGACGCTCGATGAGCGCACGGTAGCGGGCGATGTCGACGTCGGAGAGGTAACCGAGGAGACGGCGACGCTGACCGACCATGAGCAGCAGACCACGACGCGAGTGGTGGTCGTGCTTGTGCTCCTTGAGGTGCTCGTTCAGGTCGTTGATGCGACGCGTCAGAACGGCGACCTGGACCTCGGGGGATCCGGTGTCGCCCGGGTGGGTCGCGTACTCTTCGATGATCTCCTGCTTGACCTTCGCGTCAAGTGCCATGGATGATCCCCTTCCTGTCCGTTGCGCGGTGCCCGTGCCTGATGCACGAGCGCTCTTTGTCCGCGGCCGTTCGACGGCAACCGCGCAAGACTACCAGATCCTCACGCCGTCCTGGCACGCAGTCGACGCCGTCGCGGAGCCGGCAGCAGGCTCCGGACGAGGCCGACGAGGGTGGCGCCGAGCAGGCCGCCGAGCCCGTTGGACAGGACGTCGCGCGGATCGGCGACGCGGTACGGCAGGTAGGTGGCCTGCGCGAACTCGATCCCGGTGGACAGCACGACGGCGACGAGTGCGCCGAGGATCCACCACCGACGCGGGAGCCAGAGCGCGGCGAGCATGCCGACGGGGACGAACATCGCGATGTTGGCGAGGAACTCCGTGCGCTCGTACGTGAACCACGCGCCGTGCGGGAGCTGCTGCACCCAGGCGATGGCGTGCAGGACGAGGGAGTTCTGCGCCGAGGTGAAGACCTGCGGCGTGAGGGTCATCCGCCAGATCACCCAGGCGTACGCCGCGGTCAGGGCGAGGAGGAGGAGCTTCCGGAACATCCGGACAGTCTGGGGCACCGTCCTGGCAAGAACCGACGGCCACGCTGGGTGAACGCCCGGTGCGTCCTCCGGGCCTGGCCGCGTGCGGGTCACACCTGCGAGCATGGGCGCATGCCGAGTCTCGACGGAACCCGTGCACGCCGGAGCCCCGGCCGCCGCCAGTGGACCTGGATCGGGCTCGCCGCGGTCGTGGTCGCCGCACTCGTCGTGACGCTCGTGCTGGTGCTCCCCCGCGACACCGCACCGACGGGCCGGCAGGTCGCCGAGCGGAAGACGGCGGCCGAGGCCTTCCCCGGCGGACTCGCCGAGCAGCCCGCCGCCGAGAACCAACCCGGCCGACGCGAGGCCACGGCGCGGGCCGACGGCGACAGCGCGACGGCGCGGAAGATCGCCGTGATCGCCGACCAACCGATCGCCACCTGGCTGACGGACACCTCGGTGTCCGAGACGCGTCAGACCATCCGGGACGTCGTCCGCAGCGCTGAGCGGCAACGGAAGACACCGGTGTTCGTCCTCTACAACGTCCCCGACCGCGACTGCGGCAGCTACTCGAAGGGCGGGACCGCGGCGGACGCGTACCTGCCGTGGGTCCGGTCGGCAGTGCGAGCGATGGCCGGCTCCCACGCGGTGGTCCTGGTCGAACCCGACGCCATCGCCCAGATCCAGGTGTGCAAGCGCCTCGAACGCGACCGCCTGCCGCTGCTCCGCAAGGCCGTCGACGAGCTCGCCGGGCACGGCCTCACCGTCTACCTCGACGGCGGGAACGAGAACCGCGTGCCGACGGCGACGATGGCACGGTGGCTGCGCGAGGCCGGGGTCGACCGGGTGCAGGGCTTCTTCACGAACGTGTCCAACTTCTACCGCGTCGACCAGGAACGCGCCTGGGCCGACCGGCTCGCCGACGCGATCGGGGGCGACCCGCACTTCGTCATCGACGTCTCGCGCAACGGGCAGGGCTGGCGCGGCACCTGGTGCAACCCCGAGGGCGCGGGGCTCGGGCAGACCCCGCACGTCACCCGCGGCTCCACCCGGCTCGACGCCCTGCTCTGGGTGAAGACGCCCGGGCTGAGCGACGGCACCTGCAACGGCGGACCCCCTGCCGGCGTGTGGTGGGAGTCCTACGCGCTCGCCCTCGTGGAGAACCGCAAGGAGGGCTGAGGGCGGTGTCGGTGCCCGGTGGTTGCATGACGCCATGACCCCGCGCGACCGCATCCGATCCGTCGTCCCGCCGTACCTGCTCCGCGCCGTGGCCGACGCCCAGGGCTTCCCCCGTGCGTCGTCGGCCGCCCGGACGGCGCTGGCCTCGCTCGACACCGTGCAGCGACCGAAGCACGACCACCGGGTCCCGCCGCAGGGCGTCAGCGGCACGGTCGACCGCTCGCCGCAGCGGACCATCTCCGACGCCCACGGGGGCACGACCCTGCCCGGTACGACCGTCCGGCGCGAGGGCGACCCGGTCACCGGTGACGCCGCGGTGGACGAGGCGTACACCGGCCTCGGCGACACGCACGCCTTCTGGCTCGAGGTGTTCGGACGGGTGTCGATCGACGGAGCCGGGCTGCCCCTCGACGCCACGGTGCACTACGGGCAGGACTACGACAACGCCTACTGGGACGGCAGCCGGATGGTCTTCGGCGACGGCGACGGCGAGGTCTTCGAGCGCTTCACGATCGCGGTCGACGTCATCGGCCACGAACTCGCGCACGGTGTCACGCAGTACACCGCCGACCTGACGTACGAGGGGCAGTCCGGCGCGCTGAACGAGTCGATCAGCGACGTGTTCGGCTCGCTCGTCGCCCAGTACGCCAAGCGCCAGAGCGCCGACCAGGCGTCGTGGCTCATCGGCGAGGGGCTCTTCACGCCGGCGGTGCACGGGGTCGCCCTGCGGTCCATGAAGGCACCGGGCACCGCGTACGACGACCCGGTGCTCGGCAAGGACCCGCAGCCCGCGACCATGGCCGGGTACGTCGACACCACCGAGGACTCCGGCGGCGTGCACACCAACTCCGGCATCCCGAACCACGCGTTCTACCTCGCCGCCACCGCCATCGGGGGCAACGCGTGGGAGGGGGCCGGCGCCGTCTGGTGGGACGCCCTCACGTCGAGCGCGGTGACCGCGTCGATCGACTTCGCCGGGTTCGCGGCCGTCACGGTGGACGCAGCCCGCACCCGCTTCGGGGACGGCTCCGCCGAGCACACCGCCGTCGCGGACGCCTGGCGGACGGTGGGCGTGCTCGACTGAACCGGGCCGTCGGCGTACCGTCAGCACCATGCACATCGACGTCCGCCGCAGTGGGGGCATCGCCGGCACGACCAGGGGGTGGCGCGTCGACACCGACGCCTCGGACGACCCCGCCGGGTGGTCGGAACTCGTCGGGGCGCTCCCCCGCGACGCCCCGAGCGCCCCGGCACCGGGCGTCCGCGACGACTTCACGTGGACGATCACCGTCGAACGGACGACGGTCACGATCCCCGGCACCCGCCTCGACGGCCCGTGGGCGGCACTCGTGACGCGCGTGCGGACCGAGGGCGCGCCGACCTGACGGACGCGCCCCGCGCCTCCCGTGCGCCCGCGCCCGCGCCCGCGCCCGCGCGCCCGCCCCATTGCGCTTGGTGAGCAGAAATGGTCGGGTCGCCCGCGCGCACCCGACCATTTCTGCTCACGAAGTGGCTCGCACGACGCACGACGCGCGCGCGAAGTGACCCGCACGACGCGCGCACGAAGTGACACGCACGACGCACGCACGACGTGCCGCGAGCGGCGCTCAGGTGACGTCGACGACGGTCAGGCGACGCGTCGGGCGCGTCATGGCGACGTACACGGCAGCAGCCGCACGTGCCGCGTCCTGTCCGACCCGCTCCGGATCGACCAGCAGCACGCCGTCGAACTCGAGGCCCTTCGCATCGGCACCCGTGAGCACCGTGACGGACCCCGGCCGGGGCGACCCGAGCGACCGGACGTCCGCCGTGGTCCGGGCCAAGCGCTCCCGGACGGCGTCGACGTCGGCCTCGGGCACGATGACACCGGTCGTGCCGCTGCCGATCGCGGCTCGTTCGGCCTCGACGAGCGCGGCGACCGTGTCGAGCACCGCTGCCCGATCGGACGTGACGCGCTGCACGGGGTCACCGTCGCGGACGGCTTCGGTCTTCGTGACCATCAACCCCGCCGCGTCGGCGAACTCCCCAGCGGCGAGCACGATCGACCGCGGGGTGCGGTAGTTCACGGTGAGCTCCTCGACGCGGTGCTCGATCGGCACCAGCGGCGCACGACCCCGACGACGACGGGCGAGGGCGCCGACCACGTCGTCCCACGAGCGCGCGGCCCCGGGCGAGGACCCCTGCGCCATGTCGCCCACGATGGTGAACGACCGGAGCGGGTTCCGGCGGGCGAGCACGCGCCACTGCATCGGCGAGAGCTCCTGCGCCTCGTCGACGACGATGTGGCCGTAGGTCCACTCGCGGTCCTCGGCGGCGCGCTCGGCCGTGGAGCGGGGGTCGCCGCCCTCGGCGAAGGACCCGGCGACCTGCTCGGCCGTGACGATGCCCTCGACCCCCATGTTCTCGATCGCCTGGCGGGCGTTCTCGATGTCGCGGTTGCGGCTCGCCTTGGCCGCACGCTTCGCAGCCCCGCCGGTGGGGTCGAACGGGCCGAGGAGCTCGGCGGCCTCGTCGAGGAGCGGGACGTCCTCGACCGTGAACTCGGCACCGCGGTCGCGCAGCAGGAGTGCCCGGCGTTCCGGGGTCCAGTGCGGGGTGAGCGTGGCGAGCCAGTTCGGTCGGGCGTACAGGTCCTCGAGGAACTTCTCCGGCGGCAGCGGCAGCCACGCGGTGTTGAGCAGCACGCGGGCGTCGTACGACGAGCGGATGTCCTCGCGCAGGACCTTCTCGTCCGCCTCGTCGACGGTGGTCCCGCGCTCGCGGAGCTGCTCGGCGAGCAGGCGTGTCATCGCGTCGAGGGCGATCTTGTTGAACGTGACGCGGGCGGCGTTGTGGGGCTTCCCGCGGTCCTGCGCGCGCTTCATGGCGTCGGCGACGAGCTCGGGCGGCACGACGAGCCGCTCCCCCTCGACGTCGAGCGTGACCGACTCGGTCGGGACGACCTGGCGGGACCGCACGGCGCGACGGAGCAGCTGCGCCATCTCGGCCGAGCCCTTCACCGCGGCGACGTCGCGCTGGTCGTGCCGGGAGGCGTGCACGCCCGGGTAGAGCGAGCCGAGCGAGGCCATCACCACGCCGGTCTCGCCGAGCGACGGCAGCACCTGCTCGATGTAGGTGAGGAACGCCGGCGACGGGCCGACCATGAGCACGCCGGAGCCCCGGAGTCGTTCGCGGTAGGAGTAGAGCAGGTACGCGGCACGGTGCAGGGCGACAGCGGTCTTGCCGGTACCGGGGCCGCCCTGGACGATGAGCACGCCCTCGAGCGGCGACCGGATGATGCGGTCCTGCTCGCCCTGGATCGTCGCGACGATGTCGGTCATCCGGCCGGTGCGCTCGGCGGTGACCGCGGCGAGGAGCGCGCCCTCGCCCTGCAGGTGGGTGCGCTCGTCGTCGTAGAGGCTGGCGTCGAAGACCTCGTCCTCGACGCCGATGACGCTGCGGCCGTCGAGCGTCAGGTGCCGACGGGCGCGCATGCCCATCGGGTGCGCCGCGGTCGCCTGGTAGAAGGCGCTCGCCCCGGGGACCCGCCAGTCGAGCAGGAGCGGACGGTGGTCACGGTCCCGCAGGCCCACGCGGCCGATGTAGCGGAAGGCGTCCTCGTCGCTGTCCGGTTCGGACACCTCGAGCCGACCGAACACCAGCCGGTCGCCGACGCGTTCGAGTGTCGCGATGGTGTCCTCGTAGAGCCGGGCGTACGCATCGCGCTCGCTGCGGCTCTGGTGGTTCCCGCCGACCGCCTGGCGGCGGGTTTCGGCGAGACGCTGCTCGGCCTCGGCGGTCAGCTCGTCGAGACGGCAGAAGAGGCCGTCCACGTAGCCGCGCTCGCGGTCGATCTCGGTCGGTTCGGACACACACAACCCTTCGGGACAGGGGAACCCAGTGTAGTCCCCCCATCCCGAAGTGAGACTTCCTACATCTCTTCGTGCGTGTCCGGGTCGCCGTCCCAGAGGCGTCCGCGCTCGAGGCCGGAGATCGCCGCCACCTCGTCGTCGGTCAGCGCGAAGCCGAAGACGTCGAGGTTCTCGCGCTGCCGGTCCGCGTCGCCGGACTTCGGCACCGGGACGGCACCGATCTGGACGTGCCAGCGGAGCACGACCTGGCCGGGTGCGACCCCGTGCGCGGCCGCGGCGTCGACGACGGGCTGCTCGCTGAGCAGTTCCGACCGCTTCGCCAGGGGGCTCCAGCTCTCGGTCACGATGCCGAGCTCCTGGTGCACCTTCCGCAGTTCCGCCTGGGGGAAGTACGGGTGCAGCTCGACCTGGTTCACGGCCGGGGCGACACCCGTCGCGTCCACGATGCGGCGCAGGTGCTCCGGCGTGAAGTTCGAGACGCCGATCGAGCGCACCTTGCCGCTGTCACGCAGGTCGACGAAGGCCTTCCAGGTGTCGACGAACTTGTCCACCGAGGGGTTCGGCCAGTGGATGAGGTAGAGGTCGACGGAGTCGAGACCGAGGTTGCCGAGCGTCTCGTCGATCGACCGGTGTGCCTCGTCGTAGCCGTGGTGGCGCCCGGGGAGCTTCGAGGTCACGACGATGTCCTCGCGCGCGACGTCGGACTCGCGGACGGCCTTGCCGACGGCGTCCTCGTTGCCGTAGTTCAGCGCCGTGTCGAGCAGCCGGTAGCCGCCCGCGAGCGCGGTGCCGACCGCCGCCGCCCCCTCGTCGCCGTTCAGGCCGTAGGTGCCGAGGCCGAGCTCCGGGAAGCGGTGGCCGTCGTTCAGCTCGATGGTCGGGGCGCCGACCTGCATCAGCGGACCCCGAGCAGGTCGATGACGAAGATCAGGGTCTTGCCGGACAGGAAGTGGCCGCCGCCCGCGGGGCCGTAGGCGAGCTCCGGCGGGACGACGAGCTTGCGGCGCCCGCCGACCTTCATGCCGGGGATGCCCTCCTGCCAGCCGCGCACCAGGGCCGCGAGCGGGAAGTCGATCGGCTCGCCGCGGTTCCACGAGCTGTCGAACTCCTCGCCGGTCTCGTACTCGACGCCGGCGTAGTGCACCTTGACGGTCGACCCGGCGGAGGCCACGTCGCCGGAGCCCTCGACGATGTCGGTGACGACGAGCTCGGTGGGGGCGGGGCCCTCGGGGGCGTCGAACTCGGGCTTGCTGTTCAGGTCAGTCATGCCCGCCAGTCAACCAGAGGTGGACAACGGCAGGCGCACCGACCGTCCAGCCCCCAGAATGGTTCCACCGTGACATCATCCACACTGACCGACGCGCGCCGACGCCGTCTCCTCGCCGACCTCACCCCGCTCCGCCGCTCCCCCGCCTTCGCCCGGCTGTGGCTCGGGACCGCGATCGCCGGCATCGGCACGCAGATGACGACCGTCGCCGTCGGCCTCGAGGTCTACGACATCACCGGCTCGACCTTCGCGGTCGCCCTCGTCGGCGTGATCGCGCTGCTGCCGATGATCGTCGCCGGCCTCTACGGCGGGATGCTCGCCGACGCCTTCGACCGGCGCACGGTCGCCCTCGTGTCCGCGATCATCGCCTGGGCCGCGGTCGCCCTGATCGCCACGCACGCCTGGCTCGGACTCCACAGCGTCGCCCTGCTGTACGTGCTCGCCACGGTGAACGCCGTCGCCGCGACCGTCAGCAACGCCTCGCGCTCGGCGATCGTGCCGCGCCTGGTCGGCACCGACCTGCTCCCCGCGGCGAGCGCCCTCGGTGGCATCGCCTCGGGCTTCCAGGTCACGGTGGGTCCCGCGGTCGCGGGCGTGCTCATCGCGGCCGTCGGCTTCGCCCCGACCTACACGATCGACGTCGTGCTGTTCACCTTCGCGTTCCTCGGGGTGTTCACCCTGCCGCGGATGGCCGCCGACCGCGACGCGCTCCGGCCGGGGCTCGGCTCGCTCGTCGAGGGTGCGCGGTTCCTCCGACGCTCCCGGAACATCACCATGACGTTCGTGCTCGACATCGTCGCGATGACGTTCGGGCAGCCGCGCGTGCTCTTCCCGGCGATCGGCGCGCTCGTGATCGGCGGCGGGTCGATCACGGTCGGCACCCTCACCGCCGCGTACGCGATCGGCGCCCTGCTCTCGAGCGTCTTCTCCGGTCCGCTCGGGCACGTCCGCCGCCAGGGCGAGGCGGTCGGTTGGGCGATCACCGCCTACGGCGGCGCGATCGCGGCGTTCGGCGTGGTCATCGCCTGCGCCCACGCACTCGGCGGTCGCCAGGGCGACGCGTTCACCACCGGCATCCTGCCGGCGCTCGGTCTCGCGGCGCTCTTCCTCGCGGCGGCCGGTGGCGCGGACAACGTCAGCTCGGTGTTCCGGAACACGATCCTGCAGGCGGCCTCGCCGGACGGCATGCGCGGGCGGCTGCAGGGCATCTTCATCGTCGTCGTGACGGGGGGCCCGCGGCTCGGCGACCTCTACGCGGGGCTCGTGGTGGCCGCCGGCATCGCGTACCCGCCGATCATCGGCGGCGTGCTCATCATCGGCCTGGTCGCGCTGCTCCTCCGTGCGGTGCCGTCCTTCCGCCGGTACGACGCCCGGCACCCGCACGCCGACTGACGCGCGGAGCGGCCGCCGGACGCGACCGCCCACCGGACGGGAGGCGCGGTGCGGGCCCGGCACGCGCCTCCCGGCCCGCAGGTGTCGGGTACCGTACAACGCATGCCGGACAGCGCATCCCGTGACCTCCAGCGGACGGGAGTCCGCGCCGTGGTCCGGCGCACCTACCACTCGGTGATCCGGCACCGCGTCGTCGATGCGGCGGCGTCGCTCACGTTCTTCGCGCTCCTCACGGTGTTCCCGACGACGCTGACCGTCGTGTCCGCGCTGTCGATCGTGGACCGGCAGGGCGACAGCCTCGAGGACATCATCGGCATCCTCGGGTTCATCGTGCGCCCGGAGACGGCCGCGCACCTCGAGGGTCCGCTCCGGCAGCTCCTCACCCTCGACAACCCGTGGCTCGGCTTCGCGATCGGGGTCGTCCTGACGCTGTGGTCGCTCTCCGGCTACGCGACCGCGTTCGGCCGGGCGATGAACACCGCGTACGAGGTCGAGGAGGGTCGGCGCATCTGGAAGTTCCGCAGCATGATGCTCCTCGTCACGCTCCTCGTGATGGCCGGCGGGGCGATCGCGATCGTGATCCTGCTCGGCACCCCGACGATCTCCGCCGCGGTCATCCGGTCGTTCGGGTGGGCGCCGTGGATCGACGACCTGTGGAACGTCGTGAAGTGGCCGATCCTCGCCGCCGACCTCGTGGTGATGGTGGCGGTGCTCTACTACGCGACGCCGAACGTGAAGACGCCGCAGCTGCGGTGGGTGTCCGCGGGCGCCGGGTTCGCGATCGTGACGTGGGCGCTGGCGACGCTCGGGTTCTCGCTGTACGTCGAGACGGTCGGCGGCGGCAACAAGGCGTACGGCTGGCTCGGTGGCGCGATCCTGCTGCTGGTGTACCTGTACATCTCGAACTTCGTGCTCGTCGTGGGCGGGGAGCTCGACTCCGAGGTGATCCGGATGCGACAGCTGCTCGCCGGCATCGAGGCCGACGAGTCGATCCGGCTGCCGCTCCGGGACGTCACGCGGAACTTCACGCTCGCCCGGTGGCGGGACGCCGACATCGCCGCCGCGCACCACGTCCGGACGATCGCCGCGCAGCGGGCCGCCGACGAGGACGCCGACCCGGCCGAGGCCGAGGCGGCGGCGCACCTGCGGGACATGGCCCGGCAGGTGCGGGTCGGCGAACCGCCGCTGCCGTAGACGCGCCCCGCGCGGCTCAGCGCTCCCGCGATTCCGCGTTCCCGCGCTCCCCCGCTCCTCAGCGCTCCCGCGCGGCCCGGTCGAGCATCTCCTCGGTGACCACCGGGATCGCCCCCGTCGCCAGCTCGATCCCGGAGAGCCGGGCCGGGCTGAGGACACGCTGCACCTGGTCCTCCTCCATGAGCCCCGCCGCGGTGACGAGCGTCGAGATGGGCGTCGAGGTCGTCAGTGCCGTGTGCGCGATCGACGCCGCGGCCGCGTACCCGATGTACGGCGTGAGCGCGGTGACGACGCCGACGTTCGTGTCGACCTGCGCCGCGAGCTTGGCCTCGTTCGCCTCGATGCCCGTCACGCAGTTGATCCGGAGCGTCGCGCAGCCGCTCGCCATCCACTGCAGCGACTGCAGGATCGAGTGGGCGATGATCGGCTCGAAGGCGTTGAGCTGCAGCTGCCCGCCCTCGGCCGCCATGGTGACGGTGGTGTCCGCGCCGACGACGGCGAACGCGATCTGGTTCACGACCTCGGGGATGACCGGGTTCACCTTGCCCGGCATGATCGACGACCCTGCCTGGCGCGCGGGCAGGGTGATCTCGCCGAGCCCCGCCTGCGGCCCCGAGGCGAGCAGCCGCAGGTCGTTGCAGATCTTCGAGAGCTTCGCGGCGCTCCGCTTCACGGTGCCGGACAGGGTCATGAAGGCGCCGGCGTCGCTCGTGGCCTCGATGAGGTCCGGTGCCGTCACGATGTCGAGCCCGGACGCGACCTGCAGCTGCCGGCGCACCTCGTCGCGGTACTGGGGGTCGGCCGTGATCCCGGTGCCGATCGCCGTCGCGCCGAGGTTCGTCTCGGCGAGCAGCGGCATGACCTTGGAGAGCAGGAGGACGTCCTCCTGGATGGTGTGCGCGAAGCCGGTGAACTCCTGCCCGAGGGTCATCGGCACCGCGTCCTGCAGCTGCGTGCGGCCGATCTTCAACACGTCGGCGAAGGCGTGCCCACGCTCGGCGAAGGCGTCGGACAGCAGGGACAGCTGCTCGGTGAGCCGCTGCACGCCCAGGATCATCGCGAGCTTGATGCTCGTCGGGTACGTGTCGTTCGTCGACTGGCTGCGGTTCACGTGGTCGATCGGGTGCAGGTACGCGTAGTCGCCCTTCTCGCGCCCGAGGAGCTCGAGGGCCCGGTTCGCGAGCACCTCGTTCGTGTTCATGTTCGTCGAGGTACCGGCTCCGCCCTGCACGATGTCGACGACGAACTGGTCGCGCAGCGCGCCGTCGCGGACCTCCTGCGCGGCACGGTCGATGGCGTCGGCGCGCTCGGCGTCGAGCACCCCGATCGCCTTGTTCGCCCGGGCCGCGGCCTGCTTCACCGTCGCGAGGGCCTCGACGAGGTCCGGGTAGACCGCGATCGGGACCGAGGTGATGGGGAAGTTCTCGAGCGCGCGGAGGGTGTTGATGCCCCAGTACGCGTCCGCTGGGACGTCGCGCGACCCCAGGGAGTCGGTCTCGGTACGGGTCTGTGCTGCTTCGTTGCCGGTCACGCCCACGAGGGTAGCCCGTCCGGCCGGTCGGGGCCGGGCCCGGGTCGGGCGGGCGCGTCGCGACGCGCGCCGGATCCCGTGGCGCGGTGGACCCACGCGGAGACGGCCTGGAGGCGCGGTGCGGGCCGGCACCGCGCCTCCGGCCGTCAGGGGGTCGCGCCCAGGGCGCCCACGCCGGTCAGCGCCGGATCGGTCAGTGGAACTGCGGGACGATGAGGTAGATGCCGTAGAGCACGGCCGCGCCGGAGACGACGAAGCAGGCGACGGACAGCGTCCGGAGCCAGCGCACGGCGGTCGTGACGTTCGACGGGTGCGGGAACCCGACCGTCGCCGGACCGATGGTGCCGTCGTCCTTCACGGTGAACTTGCCGGCGCGGGTGTCGGCCGCGCTCCAGAAGCGCAGGCCGATCGAGTAGACCGTGACCACGAAGCACGCGCCGACGAGCGAGACGATCGCGACCGTCAGGAACGCGAACCAGTCGATACCCATCAGCGACGTCCTCCCTTGCGACCGGCCATGCGGCGCAGGGTGCGCTCGCGGCTCAGCTCGGCTCGGCGCGCGGCGACGGTCTCGGCGCGCTTCTTCCGCTGCAGGTCACGCAGCTCCTTGCGGGTGAACACCGCGTTGGCGGCGACGTCCACCTCGATCGCGGCAGCCTGCTCGTGCGGCTTCCGGAGCGACCACAGGTACAGCCCGAGGATCACCGCCGCACCGACGACCGCATCGATGACGAGCCCGCCGACGCCGAGGAGGGCGATCCCGGAGGCGACCGCACCGACGGCGGCAGCAGCCGGCAGGGTGATGAACCAGGCGATGACGATCTTGCCCGCGGTGGACCACTGGATCTTCGACCCGCGGCGGCCGAGGCCGGCACCGATGATCGAGCCGGAGGACACCTGCGTGGTGGAGAGCGCGAACCCGAGGTGGCTCGAGGCGAGGATCGTCGCCGCCGTCGAGGCCTCAGCGGCGAAGCCCTGCGTCGCGCGGATCTCGGTGATGCCCGAGCCGAGCGTGCGGATGATGCGCCACCCGCCGGTGTACGTGCCGAGGGCGATCGCGAGCGCACAGGCGATCACGACCCAGAACTGCACGCCCTGCTCGGTCGATTGCGCTCCCGAGGCGATCAGCGTCAGCGTGATGACGCCCATCGTCTTCTGCGCGTCGTTCGTGCCGTGCGCGAGCGACACCATCGAGCTCGTGAAGACCTGGCCGATGCGGAAGCCGCCGCGCTCGTTCGGGAAGACCGGGCGACGGGTGATCCGGTACGCGATCCGGGTCGAGAGGAACGACACCAGCGCCGCGATCACCGGCGACAGGAACGCGGGGATGATCACCACCGTCAGCAGCGCCGCGTAGTTCACGGCGTCGAACCCGGCGCCGACGATCGCGGCACCGATGAGCCCGCCGAACAGCGCGTGCGAGGACGACGACGGCAGGCCGCGCAGCCACGTGATCATGTTCCAGACGACCGCACCGATGAGGCCCGCGAAGATCATCTCGGGGGTGATCGCGACGCCACCCGGCCCCTCGTTGATGAGGCCGTGCGAGATCGACGTCGCCACCGCGGTGCTGAGGAACGCACCGACGAGGTTGAGCACCGCGGCGACCGTGACGGCCACCTTGGGCTTCATGGCGCCCGTTGCGATCGGTGTCGCCATCGCGTTGGCGGTGTCGTGAAAACCGTTTGTGAAGTCGAAGAAGAGGGCCAACGCGATGACCAGGACGACTATGAGTGTGATGTCCACCGCGGGCAAGTGTCCCAGGCGGGACGCCCCCTGGCAAACCCTGTCGTTCACCTGTCGTTCATCTCGCCTGCGGAGTCGTTCAGGATCGGAACCATTCCGATGGAAGAATGGACGCCATGGACACCGTCGAGCTCCTCATCCTGTTGGTCGGATCGCTCGCGGTGACCGGGTTCGCCCGGGCCAAGGGACTGCCGGCGCCCCTGCTCGTGACCGCCGTCGCCCTCGCGGCGTCGTTCCTGCCGGGGCTGCCGCCGATCGAGATCGACTCCGAGGTCATCCTGACGATCATCCTGCCGCCGCTGCTCTACTCGGCGGCACTCGACGTGTCGTGGCAGAGCTTCCGGCAGTCGATCAAGCAGATCCGCCGACTCGGCATCTTCCTCGTGATCATCACGGCGCTGGCCGTCGGGCTCGCGGCGTACATCATCATCCCCGACATGGACTGGCCGGCCGCGATCCTGCTCGGCGCGATCGTCGCCCCGCCGGACGCCGTGTCCGCCGCCGCGATCGGTCGGAAGCTCGGGCTCCCCCGCCGCGTCATGACGGTGCTGTCCGGCGAGAGCCTCATCAACGACGCCGCGTCCCTGACGCTCGTGCGGGTCTTCACCCTGATCGCGGCGGGCACCTCGCTGACGATCTGGCAGGACCTCGGGATCTTCGGTCTCGCCATCGGCGTCGGGCTGGCGGTCGGCATCGTCCTCGGCGTCGCGGTGCACTGGATCCGGATGCGGATCAACGACCCGGTGGTCGAGACGATCATGAGCATCCTGCTGCCGTTCGTCGCGTACATCCTCGCCGAGGACCTCTCCGGCTCCGGGGTCATCGCGGTGGTGACCGCCGGTCTCTACATCGGCTACAACTCGCCGAAGGAGGGCTACGCGACCCGACTGCAGGAGCGTCCGCTCTGGACGAGCATCGACGTCATCCTCGAGGGCTTCGTCTTCGCCCTCATCGGCCTCCAGCTCAACACCGTGGTGCAGGACCTCGTCGAGAGCGAACGGAGCCTCGGGCAGACCCTCACCGCCGCCGCGGTGGTGCTCGTCGTGGTGATCCTCGTGCGGCCGCTGTTCGTGTTCGAGTCCTACGTCCGCAACCGCTTCAACGGCAGGTGGTTCCGGCCCCTGCGCATCAAGCTGTCCCGCGGGCACCCGTCCCTGCGGTGGATGCGCGGTACGGCCGAACCGAAGCTGAACTGGCGCGAGCTGACCGTGATCTCGTGGACGGGCATGCGCGGCGTGGTGACCCTCGCCGCCGCCGTGTCGGTCGTGGCGAACCCCGTCGACATCAAGGCCCAGGACACCATCTTCATCATCGCGTTCATCGTGACGGTGGGGACCCTCCTGCTGCAGGGACTCACGCTGCCGTTCGTGATCCGGACACTCAAGGTGCAGGACCCGGCCGAGGGCGAGGAGGACGTCCGCAGCGAGATGCGGTTGAACCAGCGCACGACCGAGGCGGCGATCGAGCTGCTCGAGAAGCGGCGTCCGGACTGGTCGGCGCAGTACGGGGCCGACGCCGTCGACTCCGTCGTGAACCGGTTGAAGGCGCGTCTCGAACGGCAGGTCGAGACCTTCCGCCAGGACGCGCTCGAGGAGGAGGACGAGGAGCGGAACGCCCCGATGCGACTGCGGGGCGCGCAGATCCAGGACATCCGGCGCGAACTCCTCGACCGGCGGCGCGAGATCGTGCTCGAGGAACGCGAGAAGGGCAACCTCGACGAGGAGGTCATGCGCCGCGTGCTCGTGACCCTCGACGCCGAGGAGCTCGCGATGGACTCGGCGCAGGCGTCGCGCAGCCGGTCCTGACGGGTCGCGGCCGGGCCGGGGCCGCCGGGCGGGCGCGGGCCGCAGGCCGGGCGCGGCCAGGGACCCGGGCGTATCCTGGCGGCCCGACCCAGAACAGGAGCGCATCGCCGAGTGAGCACGCCGCGGAACGACCTCCCCAGGAACAACGACCTCCCGGATCGTGACGGAGGGCCGCGGCAGTCCGCTGCTCCCAAGCCGCGCGCCACACGCCCGTCCACCCGCGGCGGGTCGAAGCCCCGACGCGGCGCCCCGGTCGCCGGCACCCGCCCTGCTCGCACCGGGCAGACCGGCGGAGGTCGTGTCCGACAGGCGCCGGTCCCCGAGCCACAGCGCATCAGCCGCTACCGCCGCTGGTTCGGCACGCTCCACCCCTCGCTCCAGCTGATCGGCCTGCAGCTCTGGATGCCGCTGTTCTTCATCGTCGGCTTCTGCCTCTGCTACGTCTTCGCCTTCCACGCCCCGCACCCGCACGACGTGCCCGTGGCCCTCGTCGGCAGCGACCCGACCCTCGTCCAGGCGACGCAGAAGGCGCTCCCCGGTGAGTACCTCTTCCACACATACGACTCCCTCGCCCAGGCGAAGCGGGACGTGCTCGCGGGCACCATGGCGGTGGCCTACGACCCGTCGACGAACGAGGTCTTCAAGGCGACGGCGCACCAGTTCCAGGTCGCCTCGCTCGTCCCCGTGACACTCAGCACCGTCCTGACCGGCATCGGCGTCGCCGCCCCCACCGTGACCGAGCTCGCCCCGCTCCCCGCATGGGACGAGTACGGCACGGTCCCCATGTACGTCATGCTCGCCTGGTGCATCGGCGGCTACATGGTCGCGATGTTCATCGGCATCATGGGCGGGCCGCTCCGGCACCGCACCCGCATGGCGGTCATCGTGGTCGGCGGTCTGGTCATCTCGCTCATCACGAACACCCTCGCGGGACCGGTCGTCGGCGCGATCCACGGCCACTTCCTCCCGCTCGTCCTCATCGCGTGGGGCTGGATCGTCGCGATCGGTCTCGCGGTCAACGGCCTGAGCTACTTCGTCGGCCGGTTCATCGCCGCGCCGGCCATGATCTGCTTCGTCTTCCTGTCGATGCCGTCGTCCGGTGGCGCCTACCCGAAGTGGTTCATGCCGGAGCCGTTCGCGTGGCTCAACCACGTCGTCGTCGGCTCGAGCATGGTCGACATGATCAAGCACCAGATCTACGGCGTCGGGCCGTCGTACTCGCGCGGCCTCATCACGATGGCCTGCTACGCCGGGGCCGGACTCGTCCTCATGTACTTCGGCAAGAAGTGGTGGGAGCGCCGCCGCATCCGCGCCATCGTCACCGGCCGCACCACGATGTTCCAGGACGCCCAGAACGCGAACCGCGAGTTCCTCGGCAAGCAGCGCGACGCCGAGCTCGAGCGGCACGGCCTGACCTCGACGGAGACCGGCACGCTGAGCGTCCTCCGCGACGACGACTGGGAGGACGAGCGCGTCGGCGGCGACGTCTTCATGGGCGGTCGCGACGGCCTCGAGACCGAGACGACGCCCACGGGTCGCATCCCGGTGGTGCGGAGCGACCGGCCCGGTCCGGCGCAGCGTCCGGGAGGCGCCGGTACCGGCCCCCGCACCCGTCCCGTCCCACGGGCCGACGGCTCCAGGGCACCGGGTCGCGTCGACGCACCGGGTCACGCCGTCGACGGCGCCGGTGAGCGTCCGCACGGGCGGCACGCGGACCGCTAGGCCCCGGGCGGCGGTCGCGTGCCCCGGGCGTGCGCACACTCCGACGCCACGCGAGTCGATCGATGCGTGGAACGTCGCACGATGCACGCGCACGGGGTACCTCGGCGGACCGATCCGCCACGGCCGGCGCGTATCCTGGGGGGATGAACCCGCGCATCGCCTGGCACCGCGTCCTCGTCACCGTCGTCGTCGTGTTCCTCGTGCTGACGGTCGGGTTCTACGCCGCGAGCGTCCTGCTCGCCCCCGCCGACGGCCGGAACGTCGCCGGGCTGTTCGTCGGCTGGGCGATGTTCGCGATGATCGGCGCGATCGTGTTCGGCATCATCGACTTCTTCGTGCGCCCGCTCGGTGGCCGGAGCGGTGACGCCGAGGTCATCGCCGCCGCCGAGGAAGCCCGCACCGGCAGCACCCGCACGCAGACGCGCTAGGCGCCCCGCTCGGCGTCCGACGGCGCGGCGACCCCGGTGCCGGTGTAGCCGGACACGGTGGCGTCGTCCTCGGCGAAGGTGAACCGCGCCCGCACCGTGCCCCCGCCGAGCACCCCCGGCAGCCAGTACTTCGCGTCGTCCCACATCGCGTCGTACGGCACGGCGTCGACCGGGATCCAGCGCGGTTCGAGTTCGTCGCTGCCCGACGGGCTGCCCTGCCAGCGGCGGCAGACGAAGACGTCCGAGACCTGGGACCAGGACGGACGGTACGGGAACCGGTAGTCCAACGTGCCCCGCGCCTCCAGGTCGGCCGCCTCGATCCCGAGGCCGACCTCCTCGGCGACCTCGCGCACCGCGGTCTCGACCGCGCTCTCGCCCGGCTCCCGCTTCCCGCCGGGGCCGACGAGCCGGCCCGTGCCGAGGCCGCGCCGCTTCTCGCCGAGGAGCACCTCGGGTCCGGCCGCGCCGTCGCGCACGAGGTAGACCACGACCACGGCGGGGTGCTGGGACTTGCTCGCATCGCGTGGAGTCACCCGTCCAGTGTGGCGGACGCTGCGGCGCTGGGGCGTCCGGGCGCCGCCGAGAAGTGGCGTACGCTTTTTCCATGGCAGGCGTGCTGCGGGGGCACCATGGCTGAGCCGGGCAGGACCGGGCGCAGCCTCGAAGTGCTGCGCGCCGAGGCGGCCGAGGAGATCTCGATGATCGTCGAGCACCGCAGCCGCCAGGGCGAGGACCCGTGGGAGTTCATGCCGACGCTGCCCACCGTCGACGAGCAGGTCGTGCTGATCCTCCGTGCGGACGCCGTCGAGCTCGACGCCGCGATCGGGCAGCGGAGCGCGCAGTGGTCGATGCACCCCGCGTCCGGGCAGGGCACCCGGATGGGCGAGGAGTACCACCGCCTGCGTCGCATCGCGCTGCAGCACCCCGAGCTCACGCCGGCGGTGTGGAAGCTGATGGGCGCACTGCCCGAGGCCGGCTGACCCGCTCGCCGTCGGGCTGCGGTTGGATGGTCCCATGACCGAAACCGTCCTCGCCGTCCTGAACCAGCCCTCCCGCGACGCCGCACCGCACGACCCCGCGGCGGACACGTTCACGTGGGCGAAGCCGCTCGAGGAGCACATCCAGGTGCAGGACCTCGGGATCATCCGCGGCGACGGGGTGTTCGAGACGATCACGGTCATCGACGGGCACCCGCAGGCGCTCGAGCCGCACCTCGCCCGGTTCACCCGTTCGGCAGCGATGCTCGACCTGCCCGCGCCGGACGTCGGCGCCTGGCGACAGGCGATCGAGGCGGTGTGCGCGCGGCTCGACCCGGTGCGCGAGGCCGCGGTGAAGACGGTCCTCACGCGCGGTGTCGAGGGTTCCGGGCGACCGACCGGGTGGGTCTACGCGGCACCGTCCCCGGACTCGACGGCCGCCCGCACCGAGGGCATCTCCGTCGTCACGCTCGACCGCGGGTACCGGCACGACGTCGAGCGGACCTCGCCGTGGCTGCTGCAGGGCGCGAAGACCCTCTCGTACGCGGTGAACATGGCGGCACTCCGCGAGGCCGGTCGACGCGGCGCCGACGACGCGGTGTTCGTCTCCACCGACGGCTACGTGCTCGAGGGCACGCGCGCGAACCTGATCCTGTCCGTCGGCGGTCGGCTCGTGACGCCGCGCACCGACATCGGGATCCTCGCCGGCACGACGCAGGCCGACGTGTTCCGCTTCGCCGAGGACGCCGGGATCGAGACCGCGTACGAGCTCGTGACGCTCGACGACTTCCACGCCGCCGACGCGGCATGGCTCGTCTCGAGCGTGCGGCAGGCGGCCCCGATCCGGTCGGTGAACGGCGTCGCACGGGAGATCGACGCGGCCCTCACCACGCGCATCAACGACTTCCTGCTCGCGCGCGAGGTCTGAGACCCGCCGTGCCGTCGGTGGGCTGACCCGGCGATCGACGGGAGGCGCGGTGCGGGCCCGCACCGCGCCTCCCGTCCGGCTGCGGTCGCTACCAGCGCGGCGTGGTGACGCCCGTACCGTCCGCCCACTCGAAGACGGACTCGCCCGCGATCCAGACGCGCGTCGCGCGGCTGGTCGCGTCGAGCGGGTCGCCGTCCCACAGGACGAGGTCGGCGTCGTAGCCCTCAGCGAGGCGGCCGACGCGGTCCCCGAACCCGAGGAAGTCGGCCGGGTTCGTCGTCAGCGCCTCGAGCGCGGTCTGCCGGGGCAGCCCCTCCTTCACCGCGGCGGTGGCCTGGTCGACGAGCATGCCGATCGGGACGACCGGGGCGTCCGTCGTGATCGCCACGCGGACCCCGGCCGCCGCGATCGCCGCGAGGTTCGGGATCCCGCGGTCACGGAGCTCGACCTTCGAGCGGCTCGTGAAGAGCGGGCCGTAGATGACCGGGATGTCCTTCTCGGCGAGGACGTGCGCGATCTTGTGCGCCTCGGTGCCGTGGTTCACGACCAGGCGGTACCCGAACTCCTCGGCCAGCCGGATCGCGGTGGCGATGTCGTCGTGGCGGTGGGTGTGCTGGTCCCACGCGAGCTCACCGTCGAGGACGCGGACGAGCGCCTCCTTCGAGAGGTCGCGGGCGAACGGGTCTCCCTTCGCGGCCGCGGCGTCGCGGGCGGCACGGTAGTTCTGCGCCTCGACGAAGGCGTCGCGGATGATCTTCGCCACGCCGAGCCGGGTGGAGGGGGTCTGGCCCTTGCCGCCGTACACGCGCTTCGGGTTCTCACCGAGCGCGCTCTTGATGCTCACCGCGTCGGAGATGAGCTGCTCGTCGATCGTGCGGCCGCCCCAGGTCTTGATCGCGACGGTCTGGCCACCGATCGGGTTCCCCGAGCCGGGCTTGACGACGATCGAGGTGATGCCGCCGGCGAGGGCGTCGCGGAAGCCCTCGTCGTCGATGTCGATCGCGTCGATGGCGCGCACGCCGGCCATGTTCGGGCCGGTCATCTCGTTCGTGTCGTTGCCCGCCTCGCCGTTCGCCTCCTCGTGGATGCCGACGTGCCCGTGCGACTCGACGAAGCCCGGGACGAGCCACGCGCCCGCGGCGTCGACGACCGGCAGCCCCGCCGGGGGCGAGACGTCCGGTCCGATCGCGGTGATGCGCCCGTCCTCGACCACGACGGCGCCGCCGTCGAACTCGGGAGCGGCGACGGGGACCACGTGTGCGTTCGTCACGACGAAGGAGTTGCTCATGGCACCACGGTACTGACGGGCACGGACACCGGGGCCGTGCACACGACATGCAGATTCCTCGCGGCGGCGGCCGGGCGTGCTCCAGCATCGACGCATCGCCCCGTCTCGTCCCACGTGGAGGAACCGATGCCCCGGACCGAGCACCCCTGGCCGTCCCACACGACCGTCACGGTCCCGTGGCGCAGCAGCGTGCGCGGCCCGCGGCACGACCGCGAGACGACGTCGGTGGTGGCGTCCGTCCCGCCGCGCATCGCCCGACTCCCCTGGGTCCCGGACGCCGACACCGCGGCCCTCCTCGACCGGGCCGCCGCCGCGCTCGTGGCCCTCGACGAGCAGGACGGCGACCGGCTCGCCGTGCTCGGTCGCCTGCTCGACCGGACCGAGGCCGTCTCCTCCTCCCGCATCGAGGACGAGCACGCCACGCTCGACGACCTCGCGCGGGCGGTGGTCGGCGTCCGGGCGAACCGGAGCGCGACGGCGATGGTCCGGGCCGGCGGCGCGATCGAGACGCTCGTGTCCTCCGCCGCGTCCGGCACGATCTCGGAACGGGCCGTGCTCGCGGCGCACCACCGGCTCCTGCGCGACGACCCGGTCGACGGCCCGTCCGCCGGGCGCTGGCGGGACGTGCAGAACTGGATCGGCGGCGGCGCCACACCCCGGCTCGCGCGGCACGTCCCGCCACCACCCGGGCTCGTGCCGGAGCTGATGGACGACCTGTTCGCCTTCCTGGCCCGCGACGACCTGCACCCGATCGCGCAGGCGGCCATCGCGCACGCGCAGTTCGAGTCCATCCACCCGTTCACCGACGGCAACGGGCGGATCGGTCGCGCGCTCATCGCCGCCGTGCTGCGCCGTCGTGGTCTCGCACGCGTCGTCACCGCGCCGGTCGCGACCGCACTGGTCGCCGAACGCGACCGGTACTTCTGGCACCTCGACCGCTACCGCCGCGGTGCCGTCGACGAGTGGGTCCGCGACCTCGCGATCGCCGTCGGCACGGTGTGCGACGAGGCAACCGTCACCGCGCTGCTCCTCGACGAAGCCGCGGTGGCGGTGCCTCCCCTCGCCCCCTCCGCCGACGCCCACGTGGCGTCGTGGTGGCCGACACGGGCGCACGACGCCGTCGCCCGGACCCTCGTCGACGATCCCGTCGTCACCGAGGAACACCTCGAGCACGTACTCGGCGGCGATGCAGGGGCGATCGACGCCGTGACCGACGACCTGTGCCGGGTCGGGGTGCTCCGACCGGTCACCGAGCGGCGCCGGCGACGCGCGTGGCTCGGGGTCGCCGCTGCCGATGCGGTGACGGCGTTCACCGACCGCGTCCACGACGTCGTCACGCACCGGGCGAATAGGGTGGGGTGGTGAGCAGCGAGCACACCCAGGCCACCCCGCCCACCGCCGCCAAGCGGCCCGTGACACGGACCCACCACGGCATCGACTTCGTCGACGACTACGAGTGGCTGCGTGACAAGGAGTCCCCGGACACGCTGGCCTACCTCGAGGCCGAGAACGCGCACACCGAGCAGGCGACGGCGCACCTCGACGGACTGCGCGACCAGATCTTCACCGAGGTGAAGAACCGCGTGCAGGAGACCGACCTCTCGGTGCCCGTCCGCATGGGCGACTGGTGGTACTTCACCCGCACGGCCGAGGGCAGCCAGTACGGCGTGCACTGCCGGGCGCCGATCGCCGGTCCGGACGACTGGACCCCGCCGACGGTGGCCGAGGGCGAAGCCACGCTCCCGGGCGAGCAGGTCGTCCTCGACGGCAACGCCCTCGCGGCCGGGCACGACTTCTTCTCGCTCGGCTCCTACGACATCAGCGACGACGGCACGCGACTCGTCTACGGCATCGACGTCGAGGGCGACGAGCGCTACACCCTGCACGTGCGGGACCTCACGACCGGCGCCGACCTCGGGGACGAGATCCCGAACACCGGGTCCGGCGCGACGTTCGACCCGTCCGGCCGCTTCGTCTTCTACCCCACCGTCGACGACTCGTGGCGTCCGGACCGCATCTGGCGGCACACCGTCGGCAGCCCCGCGGCGGACGACGTCGTCGTGTTCGAGGAGCCGGACGACCGCTACTGGGTCGGGGTCGGCGTCACCCGGTCGTCCCAGTACATCGTGATCGAGCTCGGCTCGAAGATCACCTCCGAGGCGCTCGTCCTCGACGCGGCGGACCCGACCGGCGAGTTCCAGGTCGTGTGGCCGCGGCGCGAGGGCGTCGAGTACGAGATCGAGCACGCGATCGTCGGCGGCAGCGACCGCTTCCTGGTCCTGCACAACGACGGCGCCGAGAACTTCGAGCTCGTCGACGTCCCGGCGGACGACCCGACCTCCGAGCGGGACCGCCGTGTCGTCGTCGCGCACCACGCCGAGCGACGCATCGAGTCGGTGGACGCCTTCGCCGGGCACCTCGCGCTCGAGTACCGGTCCGAAGCCCTCCCCCGCGTCGCGATCATCCCGATCGAGGGTGACGGCTACGGCGACGCCCACGAGGTCCCCTTCGACGAGGCCCTCTTCTCCGCAGGGCTCGGGGGCAACCCGGAGTGGGACCAGCCGACGCTCCGGATCGGCTTCACGTCGTTCGTCACCCCGTCCGAGGTGAGCGACCTCGACCTCGCGACCGGCGAGGTCACGGTCCTGAAGCGCCAGCCGGTGCTCGGCGGGTACGACCCGTCCGACTACGTGCAGGAGCGCGACTGGGCCACCGCCGACGACGGCACCCGCGTGCCGATCTCGCTCGTGTGGCGCCGTGACGCGGTCGACACCGAGCGCCCGGCGCCGCTGCACCTCTACGGCTACGGGTCGTACGAGCACTCCATCGACCCCGGGTTCAGCGTCATGCGCCTGTCGATGCTCGACCGCGGCGTCGTGTTCGCCGTCGCGCACGTCCGCGGTGGCGGCGAGATGGGTCGGCACTGGTACGAGAACGGCAAGACCCTCACGAAGAAGAACACCTTCTCGGACTTCGTCGCCGTCGCCGGGCACCTCATCGACTCCGGCCGCACCACCGCCGACCGCCTCGTCGTCGAGGGCGGCAGTGCCGGCGGGCTCCTCATGGGCGCCGTGGCGAACCTCGCACCGGAACGCTTCGCCGGGATCCTCGCGGCGGTGCCGTTCGTCGACGCCCTGACGAGCATCCTCGACCCCGACCTGCCGCTGACGGTGATCGAGTGGGACGAGTGGGGCGACCCGCTGCACGACCCCGAGGTCTACCGGTACATGAGCGAGTACTCGCCGTACGAGAACGTGCGCGACGACGTGCAGTACCCGAAGATCCTCGCCGTGACGTCGATCAACGACACCCGCGTGCTCTACGTCGAGCCCGCGAAGTGGACGGCTCGGCTGCGGGAGGTCGGTGCGCCGGTGCTGCTGAAGACCGAGATGGCGGCGGGCCACGGCGGCGTGAGCGGGCGCTACGACTCGTGGAAGGAGCGGGCGTTCGAACTCGCGTGGCTCCTCGACGTCCTCGGGCTGGCGGACGAAGCGCCTGCCGCGTGACGACCTCGTGAGCAGGAATGGTCGGGTTGCCCGTGGGCACCCGACCATTCCTGCTCACCAAGCGCACGGCGCGCCCCGCGCGCGCACGCTCACACGCGGTTGAGTGCGTGCACCGCCTCGTCGTAGGACTCCTCCGCGAGCCGGACCCGGTCCCCCGCGAGGACGCCGTAGCCGAACGTGCCCTCGCCACCGCGCTCCGCGATCGCCGCGGTCGTGCGCAGGGCGTCGAGCGCGTGCAGGGCCCGCACCCGCTCGGTCAGGACGTCGGCCGCGGTCCCGATGCGCTTCCACAGGGCGTGCGGGAACGCGTCGTCGCCGAGCACGTCCATCGTCAGCCGTGCGCGCATCGTCGCCTGCCAGGCGGCCTCGGTCGTGGCGCGGTCGGCGGCCTCGCGCTCGGCCGCGGTGTCGGAGGTGTCGTCGGCCACCGCGGCCCGCACGAGTTCACGGACGTGCGGCTTCACCTCGGCGCCGACGTCCTGGGCGACCTTCTTCGGCGATCGGAGCGCCCACGCGGTCGGCGCCGGGCGCTCCACGGCGTCGTCGAGGGCGTCGAGGAGTTCGAGGAACGGCTCGCCGTGCAGGAACACCACGACGTCGCGCACGGACTGGTCGCGCCGTTCGCGTGTGGCCGCGAGGATCCGCTCGCGGGTCATCGCGTCGACGAGCTCGTCCTGTGCCGGGCTCGACGCCCGCGGCAGGCGGTCGACGAGGTACTCCGCCAGCGCGGCGCGCGCGGTGACCTCGGCCAGCCCGTCGGCCGCCTCGGCGGCGCGGTCGAGGGCGTCGCCCGCGGCGAACGCCGGACGGTAGCCACCCATGATCGCTGCGATCTCGAGTGCGGTGTCGGCCGCCTGCCGGAGGTCGGTCGTGTCGCCGGAGCGGAGCCGCGCCTCCTGGGTGAGCAGCGCGGTGCGGAGCTTCCGCAGCCGCTTCACGAGCACGCGGGCGGTCGTGCCCTTGTCCGGCTTCTCCGCGGTCTGGAGGCGCGGTGCCGGTGCGCCGGCCAGCCCGCGTGCCAGCTTGGACGCGACGGCGGCGGGGCCGGCCCCGACGTCCGCGAAGCGCCCGTCGAGGGCGGCGAAGAGTTCGTGGGCGACCTGCGCGTCGACGCCGTCGACGGTCTCGACCTCGACCTCGCGCCAGGTGCGCGGGGTCTCGGGGGCGTCGTCGTCGAGGCGCTGGGCGTGGACCAGGTCGTCGGCGAGTTCGGCGACCTGGTCGCCGTCCTCGTCGAGGAGCCGCGTGACGGTCCGCGTCGTGGTGATCCGGACGACCGGGTGCAGGCCGCGACCGCGACGCTCGGTGAACAGCGCCGCGAGGACCTCGGTCGGGACGGTCTCGGCGTCGTCGGTCAACGGGAAGTGCTGCTCGTGACGGACCGTGTCCGACTCGGAGCGCTTGATGTGCCAGCCGGCGTCCGGTCCCCCGGTGCGGCGCCGGACCGTGACCCGGGCGGCCACGAGGTCGTAGCGGTCGGTGTCCCAGTACGTCGCGTCGAGCTCGAACGGGTCCTGGTGCTCGGTACGGAGGATGCCGCCCACGCCGACGAGGTCGGGCAGGGCACCACCCTCGGGGAGGTCGTAGGTGCGCTCGATCTCGAGGTGGGTGTCGCTCACACGGTCTTGTCTACCAGGGGTTCGCCGTGCGCCTCGAACCGGACCGGCGCACCTGTGGAGAACCGGCCGGCCACGGCACCCGCGAGGACCGCGACCAGGAACGGCACGAGCTGCAGCCCATGCCACACCGCGGTCCAACCCGAGACGGTCATGTCGATGGTCTGCACCGCGGAGGAGAGCGGGACGAGGAGCATCCCGGCGACGAGCGGGAGCGTCACGAGTGACCATCCCCACCCGACGCCGCGGCGGACCGCGAGCCAGACGCCGAGGACTGCGGCAGCGAACACGCCGATCTGCAGGAAGTACTCCACCGGCAGGGAGAACCGGCCGATGACGATCTGCCACCACAGGACCGAGATGGCGAGCGTCCCGACCGCTCCGAGCACGCGCCGTCGCAGACCCACGCCCGCGACGAGCAGGAGCGCGAGCGCGACGAACCCGCCCGGCACCACCGACATCGCGAGGGCGTCGAGTCGGAACAGCACCACGGCGCCGGGCAGGCCGTTGTAGCGCTGCAGGAGGGCGAGTCCGACCCCGGCTGCCGCGAAGGAGGACAACGCGAGGACGAGCAGCACCGGCACGGTGGCGATCGTGTGCGGCGCGGGACGGACGTGGAGCGGTGCTGCGGTCATGGTGTCCCCCCAGGTGGAACGTCGGTCGGCGCGTCGGTGGAGGAGCGCCGTGGTGAGTGCGCCGAACGCGAGGGCGGTCGGCGAGAGCTCGAGCTCCGGGGCGTCCCGGACGTCGGCGAGCCACTGCTCCCGACGGGCGGCACGGTGCCCCGCGGGCGAGAGTGCGACCGCGACGCCCACGAGCACCCGGTCCACCCCGTTCACGAGGTCACCGGCCGATGGCTCGGCCGCGTCGTCGCGCGGGACGGTCCGGCTGCGGGCTGCCGCTCGGCGAGCAGCGAGCGAGCGGCCTCGACGCCGTCGCCGGTGAACTCGTAGAGCCGCCGTCGCGGACCGGGGCGGTCGGTCTCGTCGTCCCACGACGACGTGATCCACCCCTGTCGTTCGAGTCGTTCGAGAATCGGGTAGACGGTGCCGGCCTGGCGCCCGGTGGCCTTGATGACGAGCAGCCCCCAGGCCGGACCGTCGGCGGCCAGCAGGGCGTCGAGCACGTCGAGCGTCGTGGCGGTGACGCGTCGGATCGGTTCCATGCGGCTTAACCTAGCTATGTAGAACAAGGCCGTCAAGCCCGTCCAGGAAGTCGGGTTAGCCTGCTCGCATGAGCGACACGATCACCCGCGAACAGTTCACCCCCGAGGCCGGCGGCGTCACGATGTTCACGACCTCCTGGTGCGGCTACTGCGCGCGGCTGAAGAACCAGATGTCGAAGGCCGGCGTGCCCTTCACCGAGGTCGACATCGAGCAGACGCCCGGCACGGCCGAGCTCGTCGCCGAGGTCAACGGCGGCAACCAGACCGTGCCGACGCTGGTGTTCCCGGACGGCAGCACGGCGACGAACCCCTCGCTCGCCGAGGTCCAGTCGCGCATCTGACGCCGCGGGGCGCCCACGCCGAACCACGAAACCGACATCGAACCAGGCCGAAGCCCCGGTTCGATGTCGGTTTCGTGGTTCGTAGCAGGGCGCGAAGGGCCTAGCCCCCGAGTGCCTCGGTCAGCAGCGCCGCCATGGCGTCGAGCTGGATGTCGCCGGAGTCGACGACCTCCTCGTCCGAACCGTCGAGCGCGCGGGCGGCCAGGGACGCCTTCGAGTCGATGAGCTCGGCGATCTTGGTGTCGATCGTCTGTGCGGCGATGATGCGCCACGCCGTCACGGGCTCCTCCTGCCCGATGCGGTGCACGCGGTCGATCGCCTGGGTCTGCTCGGCGCTCGTCCACGACAGCTCGGCGAGCACGACGTTGGACGACACCTGCAGGTTCAGGCCGACGCCCGCCGCGGTGAGCGAGCACACGATCACGGCGACGTCGGGGTCGTTCACGAAGGAGTCGATCTCGGCCGTGCGCTGCGCCGGCGTCTGGTCGCCCCGGACGGTCGCGGTGCGGAGGCCCCGACGTGCGAAGACCTCCTCCGCCTGGTCCATGACGTCCAGGTGCTTGGCGAAGAAGACGACCTTGCCGACGTTCGAGGCGAGCTGCGCCGCGTAGTCCGCCGCGAGCTGCGCCTTGGCCCGCCCGATCCGCCGCACCATCGAGAACACGTTCTCGCCGGTGGACGAGGCGTCCTGGTCCTCGAGCTCCCAGCGCGCGACCTGCCGCACGAGCTTGTGGTCGATGCCGACGACCGGGTCCTGCCCGGTGCGGGCGTCGAGCGCCTGGTGGTACCGCTTGACGAGCTTCGCGGTGAGTTCGCGCTCGGCGTCGCGGATCGAGCGGCCCTCTTCGCCGTCGAGCTCGACGGGGATGTCGGCGATGCGACGCGCGGGGATGTCCGCCGCGACGTCCACCTTGCGGCGTCGGACGATGCCCTGGTCGATGACGGCCTTGCGCGCCTCGACGAAGAACCCGGGGTCGGCCGGCGTCAGGCCGATCTCCTCGAGCTCGTTCATGAGCTTCGCGCGGGGCTTCTTGTCGTCGATCCAGCCGAGGTACTCCCAGATGGTCCGGAAGTCCTCGACCGAGTTGATCAGCGGCGTGCCGGTGAGGGCCATCAGCAGCGGCGCGGCCGTGCGCGACCGGATCGCCTCGGCGAGCTGCAGCACGAACCTCGAGCGCTGCGAGTCCTTGTTCTTGATGAAGTGCGCCTCGTCGACGACCATGCCCTTGAACCCGAAGTTCCCGAGCCACCCGGCGTGCCGGTCGAGAATCTCGTAGTTCACGATGACGATGTCGGCGAACCCGTCGAGGTCGTCCCCGTCGCCGTGGATGACCGTGGCGGTGCGGTTCGGGACCCAGCGGGCGGCCTCGCGCTTCCAGTTCGTCTTGACGACGTTCGGCACGACGACCAGCAGCGGGAACGCGTTCGCGGCCTCGGCGGCGAGCAGCGACTGCGCGGTCTTGCCGAGACCGGGCTCGTCGGCCAGCAGGAAGGTGCGGTGCCCCTCTGCGGCCGCGGCGATGAGCTCCGCCTGGTGCTTCATGAGCGTAGTGCCGGACTTGGAGTGCAGCGTCGTGGGCTCGGGCAGCGGCATCGTCGCCGCACCCCCACCGGCGCCGTACTCGAACGACTTGAAGAGCGGACCGAACAGCTCCCAGTTCGCCAGGCGTCGCGGGTGGGCGACGGGCTGGTCGGCGAGGGCGAAGTCCGGGGGAAGGAACGGGTTCGCGAGCTGTCGCTGCACGACCGCCTGCGGCACGACCGCGCGGACCGGGGTCTCGACCACCGGCGAGGGCTCCGCCGCGATGACGAGCTCCTCGGGCTGCAGCTCCATGCCGCCCGCGATCATCATGTCCCGCTTGACGGTGCGGGTCGTCTCACTGACCGATGCCTCTTCGGTGAGGAGCTGGATCACGCTGGTGTCCCGAGCCGCCGTCTTCGCGAGGATGGTCGCGACGCCGTCGAGCCGCTTGAGCTGCTCGGCACGCTGCGAGTCGGTGAGTTCGGTGTCCGCCTTGACCCGTGCGCGTTCCTCGCGCATGAGCAGGGCGACCGCCTGGAACTTCGAACGGTTCGACGCCTTGAGCGGTCCGCGCTGTGCCGCCGCCTCGACCTCGCGCACCGCGCGGGCGAGGACGGGGATGACGCCGTCGTTGTCGAGCGGCCTGGTGCGACGCGACGCGGTCCGCGTCCCGCCTGCAGCACGCCGGGTGCCTGATCGAGCCAACGCTCCTCCTGTTCCGCCCGTCCGTGCGAGCGAGCCGCCCCGCGGGGCGGAAGTCCTGAACCGGTGCCTGGCACGGCTCCGGTGTCCGGGGGCCACCGTGGCCCGCCGCTTCGCCGGTCCCCGCCTCGGGACGAGGAGTCCCGCGGACCGTTCCCCTCGGCCACCGCGTGGGTACCGGACAGGACGGTCCGCGCCGGGATCCGGCGCCGTCACACGCACGTGCGGCCCCCTCGGGACCGTCACGGATCCGGCTCCCACGCCGGTCAAGCGACCGACTGCTGCGTCCGGAATCGACGCGGCACGCGGGAACGCGGTGCGTGCGCGTTCAGTTTACTCCCCGACCACCGACGGAGGCGACTCGGCGACGCCCGCGCGCGTCGCGCCGTGCGGTCGGTCGTCCCCACCTGTCGGACGGGAGGCGCGGTGCGGGCCCGACCCGCGCCTCCCGTCCGGTAGGTGGTCGCGTCGCGAGCGACCGCACCGCCCGTCCGCCGTGGAGCCGACGGACGCGCGCCGTCGTCAGAGCTGGGGTGCGGACCGCGGACGGACGAGGCCGTCGGACGGCACGACCGGCGTCGCCTCGGCGAGGGCGGCCTGCGTCGCGGCGAGCAGCTGCTCCGCCGTCTGGATCCCGTTCGCCGAACCGGTCGTCGCCTGGCCACCGGCGTGCGCGAGGAGCTGTGCACCGATCGCCGGACCGATCCGGTCGGACTGGTCGGGGTTCCGCGCGACCCAGTCGCGCGCGACGGCGTCGGCGAGGCGCTCCGCGGCGGCTCCGCGGTCCGCGTCCCCGCGGGAGCGGTGCCAGAGTCCGGTGACGACGAGGTGCGCGACCACGGCACCGATGTCGCGCACCGGGTAGCCCCAGCCGGCCGTGTCGATGTCGAGCAGGCCGGAGATCCGCCAGGGCTCGTCCTCGTCGACGAAGACCTGCTCGAGGTGGAGGTCACCGTGCACGACCTGCTTCGTCGCCGCGGCCCAGCCGATCGAGCGCCGGCCGATGGCGTCGTACAGGGTGTCGATCTCCTCGGCGTCCTGCGGCAGCGCGGCGACGAGGGTGCGGCGGTGCCAGTCGGCGTGGTCCATCGCGTCGGCGCGGGCCTGCTGCGTCATCGGGACCGTCGCGATGCGGCCGGTGAGTGCCGCCAGCGAGGCGACGAACCGCGGGTCGTCCGCGATCTCGAGGATGCGGCTGCCCGCCGGGACCCCGCGGATGCGCTCGAGCACGAGCAGGCCGTCCCCGCGGCTCGACAGGACCCGGGGCACCGGGAGCCCGGCCGCGACGAACTGCCCGTGCGACCGCTCGATCGGGGCAACCCGGTGGGGGCGCACCACCTTGAGGAACAGGGTCCCCTCGGCCGCGTCGACCCGGACCACGGCGCGCTTGCCCGGACGGTAGGCCGCCACGGTCAGCGTCGGGTCGGTCACCGGCATGCCGAGGGTCGTCAGGAGCTCGGCGACCGCGTCACGGTAGGTCACCTGGGGCAGGACGGGCAGCCCGGGATCGTTCGGGTACGCCCACACCGATACCGGCTCCCCCGTCGCGGGGTCCGTGACGATGGCGCTGTTCTGGTCGTGGGTCCCACCCGTGTCGACGTAGGTGAGGACGGTGGCGCGCTGGCCGTTCCGGTCCACCGTGTCGACCTCGTAGCCGTACAGGTAGCCGTTGCCCGAGGGCTCGACCGAGTGGGCGCGTGCGGCCACGACGGAGGTCCCGGAGCCGGCGAAGGCCTGCGGGATGACACGCTCGTGGTTGGGCCACACGAGACCAGTCAACCGGACCGGACGGGATTCGTCGCGTTCGTGCACGGCTCGGCGCGCGCACCGTGGCTACCGTGGTCGTCGTGAACCCGGTCGCGCGTCTCCGCAGCTCCAGTCGCACGCCGTTCCTGCAGGTCGTCAAGACCGCGGTCGCGGTGGTCGCGGCCGTGCTCCTCTGCCGGGTGCTCATCGACGGGCCGTTCCCGACCTTCGCCGCCATCGCCGCACTGCTCGTCGTGCAGCCGAGCATCAACCAGTCGTTCGTGAAGGGCCTCGAGCGCAGCGCCGGGGTCGTCCTCGGGGTCGTGCTCGCCACCGGGTTCCACCTGCTGCTCGGCGACACCGTCTGGGTCGTCCTGCTCGTGATCGTGCTCGCGATCCTCATCGCGTGGGCGCTGCGGCTCACCCCGACCTCGGCGACGCAGGTCGGGATCAGCGGGATGCTCGTGCTCACCGCGGGCGTCGTCACGCCGAACTACTCGGCGGACCGGATCCTCGAGACCGTGCTCGGTGCGGTCGTCGCCCTCATCGTGAACGCGGTCATCGTGCCGCCCGTGCTGCTCGGGCCGGCGCACCTCGCGGTCGCACGACTCGCGCGCGACACCGCCGCGGCGTTCGAGCGCGTCGCGATCGGGCTCACCGAGGGCTGGGACGCGGAGCGATGGCACGAGGCCCTGCTGCAGGCCCGGGCCCTCCGGCAGCAGCACGCCCGCGCCGAGGCCTCGCTCACCGCGGCCCGCGAATCGCTCACCATGAACCCGCGCGGCGGTCGGCACCGGACCGTCCTCGACGAGGACATCGTCGTGGCCGAGCACCTGCGCGTGCTCGTCACCCGGGTGACCGGCATGACCCGTGCGATCCAGGACAACACGGCACCGGACCTCCGCGCCGACCCGGTGGTCGGCAGCATCGCCACCGAGGTCGCCCGGATCGGGGCGGACGTCCGGGCGCTCAGTGCCCGCGTCGCGGCCAAGGAGGTGCCAGTGTCGACCGCCGGAGCGCCCCGGCCGCGGTCGTCGGCGACGGTCACGCCGCAGCACGACGAGGACGTCGTCGAGCCGGCGCTCACCGCACCCCTCGAGGTGATCCGCCCGAACTCCCGGCACTGGATCCTGATCGGCGCGCTGCTCGAGGACATCCGGCGCGTACGCGAGGAGCTCCTCGGCGAGGACGGCTGACGGGACGTCTCCGGTCAGCGCGCGGCGGACGCGGCCTCGGCCGCGGAGTGCACGATGTCGTCCCAGATCGTCGCCGTCGGGACCGTGGAGTCGGTCGCGACCACCTCGGCTTCGGCGAACCGACAGATCTCGGCGACGACGAGGTCCGCCCCCGCCGCGCGAGCGGCCAGGCTCGCGACGTCCGGGACGGCCGCGCGGAGCTCGGCGACCACACGGTCGCGGCTGACGTCCTCCATGTCACCGAGCGCGCCGATGCCCTTCCAGGCGGCGTCGAGCTCGGCACGCAGACGGACGAGGGCCGGGTGTTCCGGCATGTCGTTCATGGTGCCCCCAGTGCGGACTCGACGTCGGGTACGTCTCCTCCGGTGCGTGAGCATAGCAACGAAGCAAGCAGTCCTCATGTCCCACGAACGGGGGACAGACCGTTCTACCTGTCCGTCCGCCGTGACTGTGACGAGATTCAGCGAGATCGGCCGTGGGATCTCCCGCATGTACAGGTTCGATGCCACCATGGGGTCGAGGAGGTCGCTATGCGCCTGTTGGTGGTCGAGGACGATGACGAGATGCGTGCGCTCATGGAGCGTGGGCTCGCGGCAGAGGGGTACCGCGTCACCGCGGTCGAGAACGGGGTCGAGGCGCTGATCGCCCTCGGCGACCAGGCGTTCGACCTGGCCGTCGTGGACGTCATGATGCCGGGCATGTCCGGTTTCGAGCTCGCCCGACGCATCCGCGAGCGCGAGGACCCCGTGCGGATCCTCCTCGTCACCGCCCGTGACGCCGTGGACGACCGGGTGTTCGGCCTCGACGCCGGTGCCGACGACTACCTCACGAAGCCGTTCGCCTTCGCCGAGCTGACCGCCCGTCTCCGCGCGCTCGGCCGTCGGGAGTCCGCCGGCGCCCCGCGGACCATCGAGGTGGGCGACGTGGCGATCGACTCCGAGGCCCGTCGCATCATGATCAAGGGCCAGCGGGTCGCCGTCAGCCCCACCGAGTTCGCCCTCCTCCGCCTGCTCGCGCGGTCCGTGGGCACGGTGGTCGACCGCCCGAAGATCCTCGAGGAGGTCTGGGACGGCTCGCAGCACGTCGACCCGAACGTCGTCGAGCAGTACATCTCGTACCTCCGCAAGAAGTTGACCTCGCACGAGGCGACCGTCGCCATCTCGACCGTGCGCGGCCGCGGCTACCGGCTCGATCTGCTCGGGGCGTGACCGGTCCCGGGCGTGGCCTGATCCGTCCGCTGCGGAACCTCTCGCTCCGGGCTCGGATCACCATCGGGTCGACGGCGATCGCGGCGGTGGTCATCGTGCTGCTCGTGCTCGTCATGCGCTTCCAGGTCGTGAGCGTCGTCGCCAGTGCCACCCGCACCCTGCTCGACGCGGACGCCGACCCGTACGTGGCAACGCTCGAGGTCGACAGCAACCCCGACCTGTCACCGCCCGGGAACCTGCAGCTCGTCGCGGTCGTCTCGCCCTCGGGCAAGATCGCCCTGTCGACCATGCCGACGAAGGTCGAGCGGGCCCTCGGCAGCCTGACCTCGACCAAGGCCGGCACCTCGGTCATCAACGTCTCCGGCTCGCAGTACCGCGTCGTCGTCGAGCACCCCGTCAACCAGGCGGGGCGGTGGACCGTCGTGGCGGCGCGCAACTCGCAGGCCGAGGCGATCGTCGTCGACGACCTGACCTCGACGCTGTCGCTGACCGGACTCGCGATCCTCGTCGCGTTCGGCGTCGCGTCGTGGGCGCTCGCGACCGCCGCGCTCCGGCCCGTGAACCGCATGCGTCGCGAAGCCGAACGTCTCTCCGTCGCCCCCGAGCGTGCGGAGCTGCCGGTCGGTCCCGCCGAGGACGAGCTCGCGTCCCTCGCGACCACCCTGAACGCCTTCCTCGCCCGAACCCGCCAGGCGACCGAACGCGAGCGCCAGATGGTCTCGGACGCGAGCCACGAGCTCCGCACCCCGCTGGCCATCCTCACGACCCAGCTCGACCTGGCGTCGCTCGACGGTGACGACGCGGCCGCGCTCGCGGCGCACATCGAACGCGCGAAGCTCAGCGTCGCGCGGTTGTCCCGCCTGGCGAACGACCTGCTGGCGCTGTCACGCATCGAGGAGTCGGAGCGTCGTGAGCAGGACGGCGCCGAACAGCAGCCGACCGGGTGGTCCGACCTCGGCGACGAGGTCATGAGCGCCGTCGACCGCGTCCGCCTGATCGCCTCCGCCAAGGACATCACCGTGGACTTCGACCTGGAGGCCCCGGACGCGGGTCCGGGCCCGGGCACCGGCGGCGACACCGACGAACCGCGGTACCGACTCGACACCGGCGGCATGGCGCAGCTCGTCACGAACATCGCCGGCAACGCCGTGTCGGCGCTCCCCCGCGGCGGGGGCGTCTTCGTCTCGTGGCGCAGCGCCGGCGGCGAGGGCATCCTGCAGATCACGGACGACGGCCCCGGCGTCCCGGAGTCGTTCATCCCCGTCGCCTTCGACCGGTTCACCCGCCCCGACGAGGCCCGGAAGTCCCGCCCGAACCCGGACCCCGCGACCGGTGCGATCCCGCTGCCTGGTGGTTCCGGGCTCGGCCTCGCGATCGTCCGGGCCGTCGCGGAGCGTGCCGGCGGGACGGCGTCGCTCCGGAACGTGCGCTCCGGCGGGCTCGAGGTCACGATCCGCATCCCCGAGGTCCGCTGACCGGACGGGCACGGCCCGCTCCGGCCGCTCCGGCGCACTCCGGCCCGCTCCCGGCCACTCCGGCCCGCTCCGAGCCGCTCTGAGCCGCTCTGGCCCGCTCCGGCCCGCTCACTGGAAGTCCCGCGACCGCGTGCGGACCGACAGGGAGAGGTGTTCGATCCGGTCGGCCACCAGGTTCACCACCCCGTCCGGTGATCGCTCGAGGATCCCCCGCACGATCACCGCAGGTGCCTCTCGTGCGACGCGCCGGTACCGTCCCCACACCCCGACGCTGCAGATCACGTTCACCAGCCCGGTCTCGTCCTCGACGTTCATGAACGTGATGCCGGACGCCGTCGCCGGTCGCTGCCGGTGCGTCACGATCCCGCCGACCTCGACCCGCCGTCCGGTCTCGGCCGTGGCGGTGTCCTGGACGCTCAGCACCCCGCGGGCGACGAGGCCACCCCGCACGTGCCGGACGGGGTGGTCGTCCGTCGTCATCCCCGTCGACCACATGTCCGCGATGAGGACGTCGCCGCTCGTCATCTGCCCGAACAGCGGTGGCTGCACCGTCACCTGCGTGTCGGGCAGCTGGTCGGGGCGCTCGGCAGCCGCCTGTGCCGCCGACCACATGCCACCGCGACGGTCGACCCCGATCGACGCGAAGGCGTCGGCCGCGGCGAGCGCCTCGAGCTGCGCCGTGGTCAGTCCGACCCGTCGGGCGAGGTCGGACATGTCGGTGTAGGGGCCGTGGGCGTCGCGCTCGGCGACGATCTTCTCGGCGCTCTTCCGGCCGAGCGACGAGACCTCGGCGAGGCCGAGACGGACCGCGAAGCCGCCGTCCCGCCGGTGCTGCGCCGTGTCGTCGGGCGCAGCCTTGTCGAACGGCAGCACCGGGGGTTGTTCCTCGGCCAGGCAGTCGTCGTGACCCGTCGCGCGGACGTGCGCCGCGCCTCCTGGACCGCCGTCGGACCCGGCGGCACCGTCGCGGGAGCCGACCGTGTCGGCACCGTCGCGGGAGCCGACCAGTGGCTCGAGCGTGGCGTCCACGCCGGAGCGCAGGATGTCCGGACGGAGCACCGTCACCCCGTGTCGACGGGCGTCGGCCACCAGGGTCTGCGGTGAGTAGAAGCCCATGGGCTGCGCGCGGAGCAGGGCGGCGAGGAAGGCTCCGGGGTAGTGCAGCCGCATCCACGCGCTCGCGTAGACGATGAGCGCGAAGCTGATCGAGTGGCTCTCGGCGAACCCGAAGTTCGCGAACGCCTGGATCTTCGCGTAGATGGCGTCGGCGTCCTCGCCGTGGATGTCGTTCGCGGCCATCCCGGCGTAGAGCTTCTCGCGGAGCCGGTCGATCTTCTCGTGCCCACGCTTCGACCCCATCGCACGCCGGAGCAGGTCGGCGTCGTCCCCCGAGCACCCGCCCACCGCGATCGCCATCTGCATGAGCTGTTCCTGGAACAGCGGGACACCGAGGGTCCGTTCGAGCACCGGTTCGAGCGACGGGTGGATGTAGGTGATCGGTTCCTCGCCCGTGCGTCGCCGGATGTAGGGGTGGACCGCGCCGCCCTGGATCGGGCCGGGGCGCACCAGGGCGACCTCGATCACGAGGTCGTAGAACCGTCGCGGCAGCAGTCGGGGCAGTGTCCCCATCTGCGCGCGGGACTCCACCTGGAACACCCCGATGGTGTCCGCCCGGCACAGCTGGTCGTAGACGCCCTGCTCCTCCTTCGGGATTGAGTGCATGTCCCACCGCTCCCCGCAGTGCTCGGCGGCGAGGTCGAACGAGTACTGCAGCGCGGCGAGCATGCCGAGTCCGAGCATGTCGAACTTCACGAGCCCCATGTACGCGCAGTCGTCCTTGTCCCACTGCAGCACCGTGCGGCCGTCCATGCGGGCGTGCTCGATCGGCACGACCTCGCCGACGGGCCGGTCGGTGAGCACCATGCCGCCGGAGTGGATGCCGAGGTGCCGCGGGAACCCGAGGACCTGCTGGGCCATGTCGACCACGGCGTCCGGGATGTCGTGGTCCTGGCTCTCGGTCACCGACCCCCAGCGTTCGACCTGCTTCGACCAGGCGTCCTGCTGCCCCGGGCTGTGGCCGAGCGCCTTCGCCATGTCGCGGACGGCACCCTTCGGCCGGTAGGTGATGACGTTCGCGACCTGGGCGGCGTTGAACCGGCCGTACTTCTCGTAGACGTACTGGATGACCTCTTCGCGGCGGTCGGAGTCGAAGTCGACGTCGATGTCGGGTTCCTCGTCGCGCATGGCCGACAGGAAGCGCTCGAACGGCAGCCCGTACCGGATCGAGTCGACCGCGGTGATCTCGAGCAGGTAGCAGACCGCCGAGTTCGCCGCTGAGCCGCGGCCCTGGCAGAGGATGCCGCGTTCGCGGGCGTACTGCACCATGTCCCGCACGATGAGGAAGTACCCGGGGAAGTCCTTGTCCTCGATCACCGAGAGCTCGCGCTCGATGCGCTCGCGCTTGTGCGGGTCGACACCGTCGGCGCTGCCGGGGTAGAACCGCCGGGCACCCCGCCAGGTGAGCTCCCGCAGCCAGGACATCGTGGTGAACCCGTCGGGGACGTCGATGTCCGGCAGTCCGGGCTTGACCGTCTTCAGCCGGAACCCGAGCTCGTCGGCGAGTTCGACGCTGTACTCGACGGCCCCCGGGTAGCGGGCGAACCGCCGGGTCATCTCCGCCCCGGAACGGAGGTACGCCGTGGGGGCGGCCGGCAGCCACCCGTCGATCTCGTCGAGACTGCGCCGTGCCCGGACCGCGGCGAGGGCGGTCGCCACCGGGAACCGGTCGGGGGTGGCGTAGTGCACGTTGCCCGTGGCCACCACGGGCAGGGCGTGCTTGGTGGCGAGGGCGGCGAGGGCGTCGTTCCGTGCGGTGTCCATCGGCTCGCCGTGGTCGATGAGCTCGACGACGACACCGGCCGTGCCGAACCGGTCGAGCAGGGCACGCAGGGCGTCCTCGGCGGCGGACTCGCCCCCGCGCTCGAGCGCCTGCCGGACGGCGCCCTTGCGGCACCCGGTCAGGACCCGCCAGTGCCCGTCCGACCGTGCGGCGAGGTCGTCGAGGTCGTACCGGGGACGACCCTTCTCTGCGCCGGCCGCCAGGTGAGCGCGGGTGACGGCGCCGGCGAGCCGGTGGTACCCGTCCTGCCCGTCGGCCAGCAGGAGCAGGTGCGTGCCCTCGGGGTCGGGCACGCCGTTCTGCGGTTCGGTCAGCCCGAGGGACAGCTCGGTGCCGTACACCGTGGCGACCGTCGGGTAGGCCTCGGCCACCTCGGCCATGCGCGCGGCACCGTAGAAGCCGTCGTGGTCGGTGAGCGCGAGCCCGTGCAGGTGCAGTCGCGCGGCCTCTTCGAAGAGCTGTTCCGGACCGCTCGCGCCGTCGAGGAAACTGAAGGTCGAGTGCGCGTGCAGCTCGGCGTACGGGACGACCGGTACGTTCGCACCGTCCTGCACCGGCGGGGGCGTCGGGGTGTACGGCTCGCGCTTGCGGGACCACGCGGGGCTGTCCCCGCCGTCACCGACGTGCGCGCTGCCGGGGCTCCGCTTGTCGGACAGGGCGCGTTCGAACTGGGACCACGGGATCGGCGGGTTGCTGTACCCCATCAGCACTCCCCCGTCCTGGCGGTCACGTCGCCACCGCCTCGGCCCACCAGCGGTGGTCGGCGAGCACGAGGTACCACGCCCGGCCGTCGGCGTCGACGAGCTGCAGCCGGTGGAGTCGCCGACCACCGGCTTCCCACCAGCGCACCACGAGCGGCCACGGTCCGGCCCAGGCCGTCACGGCGTCGAACCGGCCGCCGCGCTCCCCCTCGGCACGGAACCGCTCGGGCACCCCGGTGAGGACGCCGCGGTCGTCGATGTCGACGGTGCCGCCGTCACCGGTCACGACGTCCACCGGGCGCGGACGGTCGAGCACGGTCGCCGGCGGCGGCCCCGGCAGCTTGCCGGGCCACGGCCGGTCGCGGACGGTCGCGAGGGCACGCTCGCCACCGACGGGGGCATCGCCCCACGGCACGAGCACCACGCGTTCGGCCAGGGTGCGCCCACCGCCGATGCGCGGCGTGACCACCCCGTCGTGGCCGACGAGTCCCTGCACGCGGGCGAGCCCGTGGTGGACCCGTTCGTCCGGCCCGGTCCCCCAGAGTCCGCGTTCGTGGTTCGCCATGTCGTCGACCGCGACCGGCTCGAGCACCACCTGCACCACCGGCGCCTCGAGTCCGGTCGGGTCCACCCCGCCGGCGAGCTGCCAGCGGACCCGGTCCACCACGTCGGCGGCGTCGAACCAGCGCGGGTGCACCCACGTGCGCTCGAGCAGGATGTCCCGCTCGTCGACGATGCCGACCCGGATCGTCGTGGCCACGAGCCCCGCGGCCCGCAGGCGTGCGGCGAAGTCGTCGGCGGAGCGTCGGAACGCGAAGGCGATCTGGTCGGCGCGATCGAGCGGGGGTTCGAACGACGCCTCGACCCGGAGTTCCGGCGGGACCGCCCGCGCCGCGACCTCTCGCGGGTCGCGACCGCCCGCGAGCCGGTGCAGGAACGCTCCGGCGAGTCCGAACCGGTCACGCACCTGCTCGTCCGCCAACGCGGCGAACTCGCCGAGGGTCTGGATGCCGAGGCGCCCGAGCAGCATCGCGAGGTCGGCGTCGCCGAGCACCCCGAGCGGCAACCCGGCCAGGAACGGGGCCGAGCCGTCGACGGGCACGATCCGGACCCGTTCCCCTGGCCGGGCCGGGCGTGCCCGGGCGGCCTGTTCGGCGGCGAACGGGGTGTCCGCGACGCCGGCCCGCACACCCGGGGCGCCGTGGTCGGCAGCGATCCCGGCGAGGGTCGCCGCCGCGGCACGCTCACCGCCGTAGTACCGTGCCGGCCCGCGGGAGCGCAGCGCGAGGGTGCCCGGCCGGAGGACCTCGACCCCGGGGACCGCCGCCTCGACCGCGCGGATGACCGGCTCGAACGCCCGGTGGTCGAGCGCGTCGTCGTAGGGCTGCAGGACGAGTTCGGGGCAGCGCGCCTGCGCCTCGCGCACACGGAGCCCGCGGACCACGCCGGACTGCCGGGCGCTGGCGGAGCTGGCGTACACCTGCCCCTTCGCCACGAGGGCGAACGGGTGGTCCGGCGGCGACCCGGCGGCGCGAGCGGCCGCGATCACCGGCCAGTCCGGGCACCACAGCACGATCGTCCGCGTCGGCGGCGGCTCGGGCAGTGCACCGCCGCGGGCGAGCGCATCGGCGCGGATCGACCGCGCGTCGGGCACACCCGCGGCCCCCGTGCCGGCACCGGGCCCGCGTCCGGCGAGGGCACCCGTGACCCGGGACCCCGTGGCCCGGGTCCGACCACGCCCGCGGGGGCTCACGACGCCACCGCCACGGGACGCAGCACCGGGGCCGTCGTCGCACCGGAACCCGAGGCCACCGCGGCGGGCGCCGCAGCACGGACGGTTCCGTCGGCCGCTGGCAGCAGCAGGTCGGCGTCCACCGGTCGTCCCGCACCGGCCCGACCGGCGGCCGACACCGTGACCCGTCGCTCCGTCAGGAAGCCGTGCCCGTCCCCGATGCCGCTCCACTCGGACCGGGTCACCCGCAGCGTGACGTCGGCGCCCGGCCAGGACCCGAGCGCCACGAGCGCCCCGCCCCGCTGCCGCAGCCGTGCCGACAGCCGGGAGACGTCGCCGGGCACCACCCGGCCGAGCGGGCGGGTGAGGACGATCTGGGCGACGTCCGCCAGCGCGGCGGTCACGGTGAGCCACTGGTCACCCGGGTCGGGGACGAGCACGAGGCGTTCGAGGTCGATGCCCGCAGCGGCCGCCGCCTCGACCCCGAAGGACGGCACCCCCACCACCGCACACCAGGCACCGGCGGCCGAGGCGGCCTGCAGCATCGTCATCGCGAGGAGCACCGACTCGTGCACCGCGTAGGACCCGCCCACGCGGATCGCACCACCCGGCAGGAGCGGCGCGAGCGCCTCGGCCGTCGGCAGCCCCTCGGTGTCGACCCGGGTGGACTCCATCTCGGCCACGCGCGACCGCAGCGAGGTGATCCGTTCGAGTGCGGCGCGGGCGTCCCCCAGGTGGTCGACCCGCCGCACCGGGCGGGCAGGACCGGACCGCCCGGTCGACTCCCCTGGAGCCCCGGGCGATCGGAGTGCCGCCGCCGTCTGCATACCCTCATATTCGAACATGTGTTCGATGATGTCAATCGGGTCCGACATCCTGTGGACAGATCCCTCGAACACGCGTTCGACACGCCGTGCGAGCGGTGGATCAGCGCCCTGTGGAGGAGCGCCCCGGCACCGCCGCCGAACGATCCGCCGTCACCAGCGGACGGTCGCTCCCACACCGGCGAACACCGACCGGGTCTTCGTCTCGACCTCGTCCGCCTCGTCCGCGGCGACCGACGACCACGTCACCGCACCACCGGCACCGAACGACCGCGACCGTACCGCGCCCCGGTCGTCGAGGACCGTCACCAGTGTGCGGATCACCACCGACAGGTCGACCGCGCCGCTGGCCGAGAAGTACCCGATCGCCCCCGAGTACACCCCGCGAGGCCCGCCCTCGAGCCGATCCGCGATCGCCATGGCACGGATCTTCGGGGCGCCCGTCATCGACCCGGGCGGGAATGCGGCACGCACCACGGCGGCCCGCGACGTCCCCTCCGGCAGGACCGCCCCGATCGTCGACACCATCTGGTGCACGCTCGCGTAGGTCTCGACCGCGCAGAGCCGGTCGACGTGCACCGACCCCGGCACCGCCGTCCGGAGCAGGTCGTTCCGGAGCAGGTCGACGATCATCACGTTCTCGGCCCGGTCCTTCACGCTCGCGGCGAGTTCCACACGGGCCGCTTCGTCCTCCACAGGGTCGTCGGAGCGCCGTCTGGTGCCCTTGATCGGCTCCGCGGACACCCGTCCGGCGGCGTCGATCCGCAGGAACCGCTCAGGCGACCGGCTCGCCACGCGCAGCGGCCCGAGCCGCAGGTACGCGCCGAACGGGACGGGATCCGTCGCGCGCAGCCGCAGGTACTCGACCAGGTGGGGATCCGTGGCGGGGTCGACCCGCGCCTCCTGGAGGACCTGCGGCACCGCGAAGGCGGTCGTGAGACACACCTGGAACGCGTTGCCCGCGCGGATCTCGGCGCGGCACGCGTCCACCGCCGTCTCGTAGGCGGTGCGCGTGACGCGACCGGTCGCGGGGACCGTGTCCGGGAGGAACGGGGCCGCGTCGCCGCCGTCGGCCCGCGTGACCGGTGTGGTCACCTCCTCGAGCCACGCTCGGTTCCGGGCGCTGGCCGCAGGTTCCGCACCGGCCACCAGCGCGAGTGCCCAGGCGCCGCCGGTCGCGTCGGTGACCACCGCGCGGTCGACGAACCGGAGGTCCGCGTCCGCGTGCCCCTCGGCGGTCCGGTCGACGCCGCCGGACTCCCGACCGAGCTCGTAGCCGAGGAACCCCACCCAGCCGAGCGCGAAACCGCAGCCAGGCACCGGTTCCGGCAGCACCGGGGTGCGCGCGAGCAACTCGGCGAGGACCGCGAAGGCAGGTCCGTCCGATCCCTCGACGGTCGCGACGCCCCCGAACCACGCGTGGGACGCTGGGGTCGTCTCGACGAACGCCCGTCGCGTCTCGTGCCGGAACCGCGCCGCGAACGGACCGTCCGTCAGCGCGAGGACCGACCACCGGGCGCGGTCGTGCGCGGTCGCGGGCGAACCGGCCGGCACCGAGGAGTCGAGCCAGACCACGTCGGGACCGGCTGCATGCGCGAGCGCGCCGAGGTCAGGGGGCCTGGTCAGCCGCCGGACCTCGATCCGCGCGGCAGGAGGCGCTGCCGTCAGACCGCCGCGATCGTCCACGAGGCCGCCGAGGACGAACCACTCTCGAGCACGACGAGTCCCGCGTCGGAGCCGGCGTTGAACGCGTCCGGTGCACAGGTCATCGGCTCGACCGCGAGTCCGGCACGGTGGTACTCGGGGACGACGTGGTCGGCGGTGTGCACCTGCGCCCACCCGCACTCCGGGCCGAACGAGACGCGCACACCGTGGCCGTCGGCGGCGGTGAGGGCGATCGTCGCGGTGCCGTCGGCGTCGCGGTCGAACCCGGTGAAGGCGTGGTCGATGAACCGGTCGCCGATGCGCGTCGCGGAGCGCAGGTCGAACTCGTCGTGCACCGGCGCGAGACCGGTCGGGATCAGCCGGTCCTCGGTGACCTCGAGCACCTCTGCTGCGGGGAGCGTCAGGGTCCAGTCGTCGACACGGCCGGCGCCGGCGACGAGGTACGGGTGCGGACCGGTCCCCCACGGTGCTGCGTCGGCGCCGGTGTTCGTCCCCGTGATCGTGGTGTGCAGCCCGTCGGCGTCGACGCGGTACTCCACCAGGACCTCGACACGGAACGGGTACCCCTCCTGCGCCGGCACCGTCGTGGCGAGGACCGCGCGGTCGGGTTCGTGCGCGACGGTCCGGAAGTCGGTCCATGCGACCAGTCCGTGCAGCGCGTGCTGTCGCTTGGGCTCGGTCAGCGCCAGCTCGTGCTCCGTTCCGCCGAACGTGTACTTCCCGTCGACGACCCGGTTCGGCCACGGCGCCAGGACGGCTCCGCGGAAGGCCGGGCGGACCTCGTCGGCGTCGAACGGCACGACCAGGTCGCGTCCCTCGAACCGGAGCGTCCGCAGGGTCGCCCCCACCGAGGCGATCTCGGCCGTGTAGCCGCCGGCGGTGATGGTCAGGGCGGAACCGGACAGGGGTGCGTCGCTGCTCATGCGCTCAGCGTAGTCGGGAGCGAGGGACGCGCCGAGCCGGTGCGGAACGCGTCCGGTCGGGAACGGTGCCGTGCACCTGCGGAACGAGAAAACCCCCGCGGTTCCGGAGAACCGCGGGGGTGATGGTGGATCTGAGGGGACTCGAACCCCTGACCCCCTGCATGCCATGCAGGTGCGCTACCAGCTGCGCCACAGACCCGAAGTGTTGGTGTTTCCACCGACTTCATCGTCCTCCGTTCCCCGGAGGCACCAGTGAAGCGTACACCATGCGAACGCCGGGTGACGAAATCGTCGCCGCCACCCGGGCGAGTCGCAACTAGGCGGTGTGGTCCACCGGGAGCTCGAGCGGGATGGTCGGGCAGTCCGACCAGAGACGCTCGAGCGAGTAGTACTGACGGTCTTCTTCGTGGAAGACGTGCACGACGATGTCACCGAAGTCGATGAGGACCCAGCGGCCCTCACTCCGGCCTTCGCGGCGGAGCGGCTTGGCCCCGGCGTCGAGGAGGCGCTCTTCGATCTCGTCCGCGATGGCGAGCACGTTGCGCTCGTTCCGGCCGGTCGCGAGCAGGAACACGTCCGTGAGCTGCAGCGGCCCGGTCACGTCGAGGGCGACGAGGTCTTCGGCCTGCTTGGCGTCGGCCGCCTGGGCGGCGATCTGCACGAGTTCCAGTGCGCGTGAGGAGGCGGTCACGGATTCCTTCCGGTCTGTCGACCTGGCAGGCTGCCGGATCGCTTGATGGGTCACGATCATAAGCCACCCCACCGACACACGGCCAGGCCGCGTGCGATGGGGACGGCTCAGAACGTGTGCGTGGTGACGAGTGCGACGATGATGACCGCGGCGGCAGCGATGCCGACAGCACCGACCGTGACGCCGAGGATGAGCGGCGTGCGCGACTCCTTCGGCTTGGCCGCCGCGAGGACGACCTGTCGGGTCGAGGTGTGACTCGACACCGCACGGCTGGCACGGACCGGGCTGGCGTCGGTCTCGGGCTGCTCGTCGTGCTGCTCGAGCAGGCGGTCGACCTCGGCCCCGTCGATCGGCCGGTGCGAACCGGTTGAGGACAGCGACGCCGGCAGGTCGATCGAGCCGGTGAGGATGACCTCGCCCGTGGCGTTCAGCGCACCGGTGGGGTCGGCGAGGGCCGAGTTCGGCAGGATGATCGCGTTCGTGTTGGTCACGGCGACGCGGCGGGTGCCGGTCTCCTCGTCGTGGACCTCGGCGTCGTTCGAGTCGTGGGCCTGCTGCGACCAGTGCCCGACCGGCGGCGCGAACGCCGTCGTGACGGGCTTCGGCTCGGTGGGGCGCTGGAACGACGCCGGCACGCGGGGCGCGTCGGCATCGCCGTCGTCACCGGCGGCGGACGTCGGCGTGCCGCCCGAGGTCGGTGCCGAGGCTGCGCGCGCGGGCTGGGCTGCCTGGACCGGGACCTCGTTCGTGTCGTCCTCGTCCAGCGAGAGCGGGAACACCGCCGGCGTCGACGACTCGATCGGGGCCCGCTGCACCGGAGTCGACTGCACCGGGGTGGACTGCACGGGCGTGGACTGCACCGGGGTCGAGCGCTCCTGAGCGGGCGCCTCCGCAGCGGGGGCCGCGTCGTCGGCGGCAGGCGTCTCGGCGTCCGGCGGTGCCCAGGTCGACCGGTGTCGACGCGGCTCCTCGCCGTGGGCCGCGGCTTCCTCGAGCGGCTCGATGGCGTCCGGCGAGCCGTCGGCCTCGGTCGCCTGCGCCACCGCTGCCTGGTCGAGCACCACGGTCTCGGCCGAGGGCTCCTCGGGGACGGACGACTCCTGCGCGATCGGTTCCGGCTCGGACGGACCGGCGCCGCCCTGCAGCGTGTCGACCGATCCGATGACGTCCTCGACGGTGCGGTCGGACGACTGCGGGGTCGGGTTCTGCAGCGGGACGGGCTGGACGGCCTGCCCTTCGGCCGCGCGCATCTGGCGGATCTGACGACGGGTCAGTCCGCCCGACCCGGGGACGATCTCGGTCGCCGAGGCCGGGGGCATCGACGGGAAGCCGGTGCCGGCCTGGGCGGCGGACGACGGCGAGACGGCCGACGTCGGCACGGCGGACTGGGCGGGGGCGCCCGGTGCGGGCGCGACGTGACTGCCGGGACGCTGGCGGGACTCCGGCTGGTCAGCCGGGGCCGCGACGGTCGGTGGCGGCGTGACGGGCTGCGCACCGGCCGCGGCGGCACGCTCCCGCTCGCGCGCCTGGCGCCGCGACAGGGGCGGCTGCGCGTCGGACGAACTCATGCAACGCTCCGATACAGATGGTGCTTGGAGATGTACTGGACGACACCGTCGGGGACCAAGTACCACACGGGGAAACCACGTCTCACCCGGTCGCGGCAGTCGGTCGACGATATTGCCAGCGCGGGAACTTCGAGCAAGCTTACGTCGCGTTCGGGCAAACCCGTGATGCTCAAGGCGTGTCCCGGACGTGTCACGGCGACGAAGTGCGCGAGGTCCCAGAGACCATCATGGTCCTTCCAGTCGACAATCTGCTGGACGGCGTCTGCGCCGGAGATGAAGACCAGCTGCGCATCGGGACGCTGCTCGTGCAGGTCCTTGAGCGTGTCGACCGTGTAGGTCGGGCCCGGACGGTCGATGTCGACCCGGCTGACCGTGAACATCGGGTTCGACGCGGTCGCCACGACGGTCATGAGGTAGCGGTGCTCGGCGTCGGTCACACCGGACTTCATGTACGGCTGGCCGGTGGGGACGAACACGACTTCGTCGAGGTCGAAGGCGCGCGCCACTTCGGACGCTGCCACGAGGTGGCCGTTGTGGATCGGGTCGAACGTGCCACCCATCACGCCGATGCGAGGCCGCCCCGTGCTCTCGAGCATGGAGTCGCGGGTCAGTGCTCGGCGCGACCGAACTCGTCGACACCCGTCTCGTGGGTGCGCGTCGCCTCGAACTTGTGCGAGTGACGGTAGGCCACGTCACGGAAGCTCCAGGTGACGAACCCGAGGAACGCGAAGAAGAGGACACCGACGAGCGGGAACACGTACGCGGGGACCCCGGAGGCGTGCTCTGCGGCTTCAGCGAGGAAGGTCATGGGTCCGATGCTCCGTTCGGTCGGGGGAAGTCGCCGCCCAGTCTAGCCGCGGATCTGTCCCTGCCCGCGCACGATCCACTTGGTGCTCGTCAGCTCGGGCAGCCCCATCGGCCCGCGGGCGTGCAGTTTCTGGGTGGAGATCCCCACCTCGGCGCCGAAGCCGAACTCCCCGCCGTCGGTGAACCGGGTCGAGGCGTTGGCCATCACGACCGCGGAGTCCACCTCGGCGAGGAAGCGCTCGGCCGTGTCGACGTCGTTCGTGACGATCGACTCGGTGTGGTGCGTCGACCAGCGTGCGATGTGCGCCATCGCGGCGTCGACGTCCGGGACCACCCGAACCGAGAGGTCGAGGTCCATCGACTCGGTCGCCCAGTCGTCGTCGGTCGCACGGAGCACACCGGGCACGATCACCCGGGTGGCGTCGTCGCCGCGGAGCGTCACCCCGGCGGCGCGGAGCCGGTCGGCCAACGCGGGCAGGAGCCGGTCCGCCGCCCGCTCGTGCACGAGGAGCGTCTCGAGCGCGTTGCAGACGCTGGGACGCTGCACCTTGCTGTTCAGGACGATGTCGATCGAGCGGTCGAGCGGCGCCGACTCGTCGAGGAAGACGTGCACGACACCGGCACCGGTCTCGATCACGGGCACCTGGGACTCGGTCACGACGGTCTGGATCAGCGACGCGCTGCCCCGCGGGATGAGCACGTCCACGAGCCCGCGTGCCCGCATCAGCTCCGTCGCACCGGCACGCCCGAACTCGTCGATCGTCTGCACGAGTTCACGCGGGAGCCCCGCCGAGGCGACCGCGTCCTGGATGCGGGCGACCAACACGGCATTGGTCCGCTGCGCCGCCGATCCGCCGCGCAGGACGACCGCGTTGCCGCTCTTCAGCGCGAGGCTGGCGATGTCGACCGTGACGTTCGGCCGGGCTTCGTAGATCGCGCCGACCACACCGAACGGCACCCGGACCTGCGAGAGCTGCAGGCCGTTCGGCAGCCGCGATCCCCGGACGTGCTGCCCCACCGGGTCGGTCAGACCGACGACGTGCTCGACCGCCGCCGCGAGGGCGTCGATGCGCGCGGGATCGAGTCGCAGCCGGTCGAGCAGCCCCGACGAGAGCCCGTTCTCCTCGCCCGCGACGAGGTCGTCGTGGTTCGCCCGGACGATCTCGTCCGTCGCCTGTCGCACGGAGGCGGCGATCGCGCGGAGCGCCGCATCCTTCACCGCGGTGGTCGCCGTGGCGAGCACCGACGAGGCGTCGCGCGCGGCGACGAGCTTGTCGGTCAGGGTCGGGGCGGGTGCGGTCAGCGGCATGGCTCGATTCTAGGCGCGGGGGTCGGCCACATGACGGCCGAGGGGCGCACCTGTGGACGGGCCAGGAGGCGCGGCTCCTGTGGAGGAGTCACCCTCCGTCCGCAGCGCACGCACCACTCGATCCGCTCGGTCCGCTCGCCTCGCGAGCGGGCACGACACGCCGCACGCGTGCCGCCGAGGTCGCGGGATCCGTCGCTCGGAGGCGCCGAGCGTGACGGAACGTGCCCCCTCGGCGGAGGTATGCGGCACGCCGACGCGGACGTGCGCGGCACCCGACGCGGACGTGAGCCGCGCATCGACGCGGACGTGCGCGGCACCCCGACGCGGACGTGAGCCGCGCGTCGACTCGCAGGCGAGCCGCACATCGGGGCCGACCCGCGCCTCCAGGCCGGGCGTCAGCCCCGCGGTGCCGCCTCGAACCAGGTGCCGACCTGCTCACCGGCCAACGCCCGCTCGACGAGCGCCGTCGCCGTCACGAGCACGGAGGTCCCGGCCTCGGCCGCGAGCCTGGCCGCCGCGACCTTCGTCCCCGCTCCTCCGGTGCCCACGCCCGCGGCACCGATCGAACCGAAGGTGACCCCGGCGAGCTCGTCGCCGAAGGGGACGTGGGTGATCGGCTCGGCGCCGGGCTGCTCCGGGGGGCGCGTGTACAGGGACTCGACGTCGGAGAGCAGCACGAGCGCATCGGCGCCGAGCAGCCGCGCCACGAGCGCCGCGAGCCGGTCGTTGTCGCCGAACCGGATCTCGTGCGTGGCCACGGTGTCGTTCTCGTTCACGATCGGCAGCACCCGCAGCGCGAGGAGCCGGTCGATGGCCCGCTGCGCGTTCACCCGGTGCGTCGGGTTCTGCAGGTCGCCGGCGGTCAGGAGGATCTGCGCGGCGACGACCGCGTGCCGGTCGAGTTCCTTCTGGTAGCGGAACATCAGCACGTTCTGCCCCGTCGCCGCCGCTGCCTGCTGGGTGGCGAGGTCGTCGGGGCGTCCCTCGATCCCGAGGAACGGGAAGCCGGTCGCGATCGCGCCGGAGGACACGAGGACGACCTCGGTCCCCCGGGCGTGCGCGAGCGCGAGGGCGTCCACGAGCCGGGCGATCTGCCCGGTGTTGCCCCCGCTGACCGACGACGAGCCGACCTTGACCACGATCCGCCTGGCACGCGGGATGTCCTCGTGCCGGGTGACGGGTCCGAGGTCGGTGCGTGCGGTCGTGTCGGTCATGCCGTGGTCAGTCCCTGTCGTCCTCGTCGTCGGCCCAGAGACCGGCGATGCGCTCCTGCTCCAGCTCCGCGCGCGCCGCCGCCTTGGCGTCCATGCGCTCGAAGTACTCCTCGCGCCGCTCGTTGCGGGTCGGACGCGAGGTCGCGCCGATGCGGGCGTCGGTCCCGCGGGCACTCGTGATGAGCTCGGCGGTCGAGGTGAGCGTCGGCTCCCAGTCGAAGATCGTGCCGCCGTCGCCACCGATCACGACGGTGGACCCCGCGACGGCTCCGGCCTTGAACAGTCCGTCCTCGACACCGAGCTTCGCCAGGCGGTCGGCCAGGTAGCCGATCGCCTCCTCGTTGGTGAAGTCGGTCTGCTGGACCCAGCGCTCCGGCTTCGACCCGCGGATGCGGTAGAAGCGGTGCTCCTCGCCGCCCTCGGCGCGGATCGTGAACGGCTTGTCGTCGACCGCCTTGGGGCGGAGGACGATCCGCTCGGCGACCGGCTCGGCCGCACGGGAGGCGCGGGCCTGCTCCACGACGTCGGCCAACGCGAACGTCAGCTCGCGCAGGCCCTTGCGGGACGCGGTCGAGATCGGGAAGACGCGGTAGCCACGGCCCTCGAGCTCCTCGCGCACGAAGGCGGCGAGTTCCTCGGCCTCGGGCACGTCGACCTTGTTGAGCGCGATCATCTGCGGGCGCTCGAGCAGCGGCACCTGGCCCTCGGGGACCGGGTAGCGCTCGAGTTCGCCGAGGATGACGTCGAGGTCGCTGATCGGGTCGCGCCCGGGGTCGAGCGTGGCGCAGTCGATGACGTGCAGGAGGGCCTCGCAGCGCTCGACGTGGCGCAGGAACTCGAGGCCGAGACCCTTGCCCTCGGACGCGCCCTCGATCAGACCGGGGACGTCGGCGACGGTGAAGCGGGTGGATCCGGACTCGACGACGCCGAGGTTCGGCGTGAGGGTCGTGAAGGGGTAGTCGGCGATCTTCGGCTTCGCGGCGGAGATCGCGGCGATGAGCGAGGACTTGCCGGCGCTCGGGAACCCGACGAGGGCGACGTCGGCGATCGTCTTCAGCTCGAGGCTGACGTCGCCGGCCCAGCCCTCGGTGCCGAGGAGCGCGAAGCCGGGGGCCTTGCGCTTCGTGGTCGAGAGCGCGGCGTTGCCGAGGCCGCCCTGCCCGCCGGGAGCGATGACGACGCGCATGCCGGGCTCGGTCATGTCCGCCAGGACGTCACCGTTCTCGTCGTACACGACGGTGCCGATCGGCAGCGGGAGCTCGAGGGTCTCACCGCTGATGCCGCTCCGCATGTCGCCCATGCCGGGCTGCCCGTTCTTGGACGAGCGGTGCGGGGAACGGTGGTAGCCGAGCAGGGTCGTCACCTGGGGGTCGGCGACGAGGACGATGTCGCCACCGTCACCGCCGTTGCCGCCGTCCGGGCCGGCCAGCGGCTTGAACTTCTCACGGCGGACCGACACGCAGCCGTTGCCGCCGTTCCCCGCGGTGAGGTGCAGGGTCACGCGGTCGACGAATGTCGCCATGGGTCCACTCCTAGGTGTTGCAACGAAAGAACGGGAGGGGCGGGCACGTGGCCCGCCCCTCCCGCAGAGTCAGATCGTCGAACTGCTTACGCGTTGACGATGTTGACGACCTTGCGGCCGCCCTTGGTGCCGAACTCGACCGAACCGGCCGAGAGGGCGAACAGCGTGTCGTCGCCACCGCGGCCGACGTTGGCGCCCGGGTGGAAGTGGGTACCGCGCTGGCGCAGGATGATCTCGCCGGCGTTGACGACCTCGCCACCGAAGCGCTTCACGCCGAGGCGCTGTGCGTTCGAGTCACGACCGTTGCGAGTGGAGCTCGCACCCTTCTTGTGTGCCATCTTCTACTCCCGCCTTACGCGATCGAGGTGATCTTGACGCGGGTGAGCTCAGCGCGGAAACCCTGACGCTTCTTGTACCCGGTCTTGTTCTTGAACTTCTGGATGACGACCTTGGGACCGCGGAGGTCCTCGAGCACCTCGGCGGTGACCGTCACGTTGGCGAGCTCGGAAGCCGCCGACGTGATCTTGTCACCGTCCACGAGGAGCACCGGGGCGAGGTCGATGTTGCCCTTGTCGTCGGCCTTGGCACGGTCGATCGTGATGATCGTGCCGACCTCGACCTTCTCCTGACGGCCGCCGGCGCGCACTACTGCGTAAACCACGTGGAAATCCTTACGTAACTCTGCTTGAGGGAAGTCTCGGGTGCCCACTTCTGCACGAGCGGTTCCCGGAGGGCCGGGCCCGATCGGCGACGCAGGCAGAACGGCCCGCTGACACCAGGGATCGAGAATACTCGATGCCCCCAGGTCCGGTCAAACGGCGACACACGTACGATTGCCGTGTGACCGTGATGATCGACCCGCCGACGTGGCCCGCTCACGACACTCTGTGGTCGCACCTCGTCAGTGACACATCATACGACGAGTTGCACGAGTTCGCCCGACGGGCCGGTATCCCACGGCGCGCGTTCGACCACGACCACTACGACGTCCCGCTCGCGCGTTACGACGAACTCGTCGCCGCGGGGGCCACGGCGGTCACCGGTCGCGAGCTGGTGCTGCGGCTGATCCGGAGCGGGCTGCGGGTCGCGCAGCGGGACAAGCACACGTTCTGACCGGCCCCGGCTGGGCCGCTGCGGGGCCGCGGCGGCTGCGCGCGGCGACGGGC